>CAMPIG010000017.1 GCA_946886255.1 uncultured Cellvibrio sp.
TTTCGTCTGAGGCGCTGTCATGGGTACCGATAATAATGGCAACGACCTGGTCCAGTTTATGTTCAGCCAGCTTGGTTTTACCTGCTTCCATGGGACCGCCGGATACAAAAACGACAGGGATGTTCAGGCGCATGGCCGCCATCAACATGCCGGGGGTGATCTTGTCGCAGTTGGAGATACAGACCAGAGCGTCTGCACAGTGGGCGTTGACCATGTATTCCACAGAGTCAGCGATGATGTCGCGAGAAGGCAAGCTGTACAGCATTCCATCGTGGCCCATCGCAATACCATCGTCCACCGCAATGGTATTAAATTCTTTGGCTACCCCGCCCGCTTTCTCCACTTCGCGCGCAACCAGCTGGCCCAGGTCTTTGAGGTGCACGTGGCCTGGTACAAATTGGGTGAAGGAGTTGGCAATGGCAATAATGGGTTTATCAAAGTCCCCATCTTTCATGCCGGTTGCACGCCATAGCGCGCGAGCACCAGCCATATTGCGGCCAGCGGTGGTGGTTTTGGAACGATAAACAGGCATAGCCAACCTCGGTAGAAGCAATTTTTCAGAGTAGTAAAAAGTGGTCAATCATAGCAGAAAAGCCCGCAAATGGCCTGTTGGGCATGAAGGGAGCGTTGCATGAACGTGCCGCTCCAAGGGTAGGAGCAGCTTAACTAAACCAGATTTTTAACAAAGATTTTGGAATTGCGCTGGTAGTTATACAAGCTCTGACGAGCCATAGGTAAATCGCTAAGGTTACCTTGAGCGAAGCCCTGTTCGATAAACCAATGGGCAGTCTGGGTTGTTAGCAGAAAGAGTTGCTTGATGTGTTGTTTGCGTGCTTGCTTTTCCATGTGCTCCATCAACGTGGCGGCGCGCCCGCCCTTACGGTAGTCAGGATGCGTCGCTACACAGGCGAGTTCTGCCATATCGCCATAAGGATAGAGCGCTGCGCACGCGATGATGGTGCCGTCCTTCTCCATGACGCTAAATTTGTTGATCTCCGTCTCCAGAACTTCGCGTGACCGCCGGACCAAAATGCCGTCATTTTCCATGGGGGTAATCAGTTCGATAATTCCGCCTACATCATCGATAGTCGCAGTACGAAGCTGTTCATATTGGCCGGAATACACCATGGTCCCCAAGCCGTCCAGGGTAAACAGCTCAGTCAATAATGCTCCGTCAGCGGCATAACTGACCAGTTGCGCGCGTGCTGCTCCCTGCAAACAAGTCAGGTAACAAGCGCTGAGCGCCTGACGCAGATCGGGATGAATCGTTTGACTTTCCGCCTCCAGAAATTCTTTGCATTCTTGCAGGGATAGCTGCCGCACAAGCTCACCAGCGTTGTTGATGACGCCGTCCCCATTGATGAAGGCAATCAATTTGTCGGCCTTGATCGCGGTAGCGACATGGGTCGCCACATCGCTGAAAGACAGGTTAAACACTTCGCCCGTAGGTGAATAGCCTAAGGGCGACAGCAGCGCAATAGCGCCGGAATCAAGGGCTGTTTGCAGAGACTTGGTATTCACCTTACGCACCTTGCCAGTGTGCTGCAGGTCAATACCATCAATCACACCATGAGGCATGGCAACTGCAAAATTACCGCTCAACACTTGCATGTGCGCGCCGTGCATGGGTGAATTGGGAAGGCCAGTGGACAGCATCGCTTCCATGGTGATCCGCGCTTCACCGATGGCCTGAATAACACAATTCAAGCTAGCTCCATCAGTAATACGCAAATTGTGGTGGAATTGGCTCTGGGTGCCGGCCGCTTGCAAACGCGTATCTATCTGTGGTCGTGCGCCATGCACCACCACGAGACGCACCCCGAGGCTGTTGAGCAGGGCAATATCGTGGATGATGTTACTGAAGTTGTCATGCTTGAGTGCTTCGCCGGGGAGCATCAAAACAAAGGTCTTGCCCCGATGCTTATTGATGTAAGGCGAGGAGTGGCGAAACCATTTGACGTAATCCTGGGAGTTAGTCGGCACGATCTTTTCTCTTCCAATAACAAGGTAATGCAAGCTTAGCGGTAAATCTCGACAAACAGAAGACGACGGTCGGCGTCTGGTTTACTCGAGACAGAATTTTTTTATCAAGCCGCGAATAATATTGATTGCTGGCTCAATTTGTCGGGTATCAATAAATTCATCCGGCTGGTGGGCTTGATTGATTGAGCCTGGACCGAGCACCACAGTTTGCATACCCAGCTGTTGCATAAAGGGTGCTTCAGTTGCAAAAGCCACACTTTCGCTGCGATGACCTGTGAGTGCTTCGCAAGTTTGGATCAGCGCAGAATGCTCGTCTTCAGCAAAGGCATCCACGCCTTCAAACAAAGAAGATAAAACAATATCGGTGCCGGTTGCCTGGGCAATCGGGTGCAATCGCTGCTGAATAATACTACGCAATTCATCATTATCCATGCCGGGCAATAAACGCAGATCAAAATGTAATTCGCATTCAGCACAAATACGATTTGCGCCATCGCCACCGTGTATACACCCAAGGTTCAGTGTCGGTACGGCTACAGCAAAGCCGGGATTGCGATAACGTGATTGTAATTCAGTGCGCAAGCCTACCAATTCATTCATAACCAGATTCATGCTATCAAGCGCGCTCTTGCCCAAGGCGGGATTGGAGGAGTGGCCGCTGCGACCTTGTACCCGAACGGCCTCCATCATGATGCCTTTATGCATACGCACCGGAACCAGTTCGGTGGGCTCGCCAATAACAGCATAGCGTCCTTTGGGAGTCCCGCTTGCGGCCAGCGCGCGAGCGCCACTCATACTGCTTTCTTCATCAGCAGTGGCAAGAATAATCACGGGATGCTTCAGCGGTGTTTGTAGGAAAGGTTTTATTGCTTCAATGATAACGGGGAAAAATCCTTTCATATCCGTGGCGCCCAGGCCAAACAGTTTGCCGTCTTTCTCTATCAACTTAAATGGATCGCTCTGCCAGCGATACTTGTCATAGGGGACGGTATCGCTATGTCCGGCCAATACTAATCCACCCTCACCTTCGCCGAGCGTGGCAATTAAATTTGCTTTGCCCTGCTGCTTCAAAGGCATAATGTGAGTGCGCAATCCCATCTCATTCAGCCAATTCGCTAACAATTCGATAACTGGCAAATTTGGCATGTCCCATTCAGGCACGGCACAACTCACCGATGGAATAGCAACCAATTGTTGTAATTGCTGTTGGTATTGTTTGGCATTAAAAGTCATAACTAATCAAGGTCGTGTAGTAGAGGTGTCATGGTGTGCAGGAGCTCTTATCATACTCCAGATAGACAAACGCATGACCATCAATATCCGTATTCACCGGTGGGTTCAGTCGGTGGACGCTATTTGGCATTAACGATATGCTTCGTTGCAATGTCACGCTTGTCGGAGAGTAGCCTTGAGCGAACGCGTAAATAATATTGTTATTGTGGGTGGCGGCACTGCCGGTTGGATGGCGGCGGCAAGCCTGGCACGTTTCTTTGAAGGAAAACCTTCCCATATTGTCTTGGTTGAATCTGACCAGATTGGTACTGTTGGTGTGGGTGAAGCAACGATACCAGGCATCCGTGCATTTAATCTTTCATTGGGTATTGATGAAATCGATTTTATCAAAAAGACCAACGCTACCTTCAAGCTGGGTATTGAGTTTCGTAATTGGCACCAGAACAACACCACTTTTTTTCATCCGTTTGCGGCTTATGGTTTGTCATTAAACGGTGTGGAGTTTCATCATTACATTGCGCGCTTGCGTGCCGCAGGCGAAACCATTGATATAGCGGACTACAGCTTTCCTATTCAGCTGGCGCGGCGCGGACATTTTGCCCAGCCCCATGAAAAGCCACCGACCCCACTTGCCGATTATGGTTATGCTTATCATTTTGATGCGGCGCTTTATGCATCCTATTTGCGTGACTACGCCATAGCGCGCGGCGTCGTTCGCATAGAAGGCAAAATTGCCTCGGTCAAGTTGCATCCAGATGACGGATTTATTAAATCGGTGATCATGGACAATAACGCAGAAATCGCGGGGCAACTTTTTATTGATTGTTCCGGGTTTCGCGGATTACTGATTGAAGAAACGCTCCATACCGGCTATGACGATTGGCGTTGTTGGCTACCCTGTGACCGCGCCATAGCAGTGCAAAGTGAGTTGACAGGAGAGCCTGCACCCTACACGCGCACCACCGCCCATGAAGCCGGTTGGCAATGGCGAATTCCACTGCAACACCGCACAGGTAATGGTTATGTTTATGCCAGCCGTTTTATTAGCGATGAACAAGCCAGGCAGACATTGCTGACACATCTTGATGGCGAACCGATAAAACAGCCGCGTCAGTTTGATTTTGTCACCGGGCGACGAAAAAAAATCTGGAATAAAAATTGTTTTGCACTGGGGCTCGCTTCCGGTTTTCTTGAGCCACTGGAATCGACCAGTATTTCATTGATTCAAACGGGCATCAGTAAGCTGTTGCAATTTTTCCCCGATGTAAGCTTCAACGCGCACGATATAGCCGAGGTTAATCGTCTGCATCACCACGAATTCGAACGTATACGTGATTTTCTTATTTTGCATTACAAGGCCACCGGGCGAAATGATACAGCATTCTGGCGCTTCTGCCAGGAAATGCCTGTACCGGATTCACTCGCCCATAAGATGCGGGTCTATGAAAGCCGTGGACATCTGGTGATGTATGATCCGGAGGCTTTCGAGAAAGAAAGCTGGGTGACCATGTATATGGGGTTTCACCATTATGCCAAGCGTTATGATGAGCGCGCCGATAATATCAGCCTGGATGAATTAAAAAATCAATTGGCCAAGATGCGGCAGATGATTCAAATTGCCGCCGACCAAGCAATGAGTCACGGCGATTTTATTGCCCGCCATTGTGCAGCAGAGTGACTTATGCGTTAACAGCACAGTTGGCCGCAATAAACTCCTCATGTGTCGGCACGGTATTCACCGCGTGCTGAATAGAGTTACGCATCTCTGCCAGGCTTTGCTCAAGATAATTTTCGTCCAGTTGATTTACGCGGCTGTCGTAAGCTTGCGGCAATATTCCAAAACCGTGGTAGATGGCAAGCCAACTGGGTGGGCCAAAAATTTCTATGGGATAACGAATCAATTCTCCTCTGGTAGTAAACCCATCAATCTTATTTTGCAAAAGCTCCGGAACGGCTGTTGTGCGACACTGATCCCACAGCGGCTCGCCGTGCCGTTGGTTGGCTTTGTAGTGCAGGATAATAAAATCCCTGACACGCTCATATTCCTGCGCTGTCAGATGGTTGAATTTATCAATCTCAGTCTGGGTATAATAAGGACGAGGAAAGCTGTGGCGAATTTTTTCAATGGCAGTTTCCACTAGGGCAATACTCGTTGACTCCAGTGGCTCCAGAAAGCCGCTGGCCAAGCCAATCGCAATACAGTTTTTGTTCCAGGCTTGTTTGCGTCTGCCGGCAGTAAAATTGAAGCGGCGCGGCTCATGCAATAAATGGCCGTTAATGCTTTTCTTCAAAATTGCAATGGCCTCATCTTCACTCATATACCGACTGCAATAAACATGACCATTTCCCTGGCGATGTTGCAATGGAATTCGCCACTGCCATCCTGCTTTGTGTGCCTGACTTATCGTATATGGCGGCGGGTTGCCTGCCAGTTCACTTTGCATCGCTACAGCACTGTCGCATAACAGCCATTCGCTCCAATCTTCATAACCGGTTTTTAATGTTTGCTCGATCAGCAGCGCACGAAATCCGGAACAATCGATAAATAAATCTCCGCTAATTTCATCACCATTATCCAACTGTAATGATGCTAAAGAGCCATCAGTTGAATTCTGCTGCACCGCATGGATGCGTGCATCAATACGTTTTACACCATGTTGCTCAGCGTATTCGCGCATAAGCTTGGCGAACAGCGCCGCATCGAAATGCAACGCCCAATCAAATACGGATAACTCGGACGGTGGGTTAGGTGAGGGCTCGATAAATTTATGGTGCTCAGCCAGCTGTACCCCCAAAGAATACTCCGGCAAGTCACCAGCGGCTTCGCCTCGTTCGCGCAACTTCATCCAGTAGTGATGGAATTCCACCCCGTTGGCGCGTTGCCCATAAAGACCGAAAGGGTGAATAAACTGACTGCCCGTGCTATGCCAATCACGAAACTGAATACCGAGCTTGCAGGTAGCGCGCGTGGCTCGCATAACATCGAGATCCTTCATGCCCAGCTCCGCATAGAAGCGTCGCAATGTCGGTATAGTCGCCTCGCCGACACCCACGGTGCCTATCTCTGATGACTCCACCAAGGTAAGTGCAACCGAGGTTTTGCGAAAGTGTTTGCTCAGGCTGGCGGCAGTCATCCAACCAGCAGTGCCGCCACCGACAATAATGATTTTGCTTACAGGCTTTTTCTGCACGGGAAACCTATAGATAAAAAATGATCGCTTATTATTAATTGTTATCGCAAGAAGCAAAAACCGTCGTAGCTGTCTTGCGACAAGCTACGACGGTTCCTGTTGTACCAAAGAGCGCGGTTGTTGAAAAGCACTCTTTATTGCAAGTCTCTAGAAGTTTACGCGAGCTCCCAATGCCCAGCGTGCTTCGTAGATGTTTTGATAGGCTTTTTGATCCTCATAAGCTAGGTAAGTTTGCTGGAACTCTTCATTAATATTTGATCCATTAATGTAGAGATCAAGGTTATCAGTAACAGTCCAGGTAACGTTTAAATCAAGTTGCCCGTAATCGTCCTGATAAAGTGGTTGATAACCAACGGCAGATGTACCTTGAGTAATCAAGCGAGCCGAACGGAAGTTGTAAGCTAAACGAGCGGATAAAAATTCATTCTCGAACCAACCTACAATGTTGTAAGTATCTTCAGAGTTGTTCGGAAACGGTAATTCATCTCCTAAATGATCAGTAGTGTCTTGAGAGCTATCAGAAAATGTGTAGTTGACATCAAACCCGAAATTGGAAATAAATCCCTCGGTGAAATCAGCAAATGCCATTTTGGCTGCAAGCTCAACCCCCTGGACCTTCCCGCCTGAGCCTTGCACTGGCGCAGTGAATTCGTAGGGACCACGGAAAATCCCATCTGCGTCGGGCTCATCGACCCAAACTGAACCGCCAGTAACGAAGCTGTCAATTTCAATATGAAATAAAGCAGCGCTCAGAGAGGAGGCATTGCCGAGGTACCATTCTGCGGATAAATCAATGTTCTCGCCACGAGTGGGGTCGAGCTCCGGGTTGCCCGCTAGAGATCCATTGCTAATACGCATACAGTTACAGTCTTCATTGAAGACTCGACCTACCGATTTAGCGCCGCCCCAGTCCAAAAGATTCAGAGGTTGCATGGTTTCGCCATAACCGAAGCGAATTTTCACATCATCCGTAACGTCATAAGCAAGGTTTAAGCTTGGCAATACGTCTGTATAGCTACGCTGGGTGACTTCATCTCCGGCGTCATAATTGACACCTGAGTGGGGTACCGCATCACCAGTAACATTTTGAATAATCGTGAGATCGGTTTCGACTACTTTTACGCCCAGATTACCGGTGAGGTTTCCTGCTGCGAAATGAATTTGTGAAAAGTAACTAAATTCATCTAGAGCTACGCCGTAACTTTGCCCTGGCTGGTTAAATTTAGTTTGGGCACCGAAAACTTTTTCTTGGTAGGCAAGGGTATTATCGAGCTCGCGGGGATCCACTGCCCACACGCCTGGAAGTCCTTTGACCGGACCAAAATCATCAACCCAAACGACGTTATTCCATTGGTCAATTCGAGTGGGCGGCAGCAAGGTATACCCCATGAAATTTTCACGTTGCCCTACAACGACACCATCCTCGACTACGTCATATAAAACGCGGTCTCCATTTTCATCAACTTCGTATTCGCCTTGAATCAGGTCAGGGTCACACTCTGCGGTGCCTGCAAATTGATCTACGGCTTTCCATTGGGCGGAGCAGCCTGTCTCAGGAAAATTTCCGAAATATGAGAAAACATTGTGATCAACGGTGCGTTCACTCTGCCGCAAACCGAAATCAACGGCGGTAATAAACGGGGTTTCGTCAAATCTATACTTCCACTTTGTGCTGAAGGTATTCATGGTGGCGTCATCATCAGTATTGTTTTCCGATGACATAGCGCCGACATGATATGAATCTTTGCTGGCCATATAATCAGCCACTGTCATCATTCCTTGACCACCATTAACGACTTGGTCAAAGCCGCCAAATACTGGATGCTTACCGGATGCATCATAGGTGATGCGGAAGTCGTCATCTTCAATACCACCAGGTGAGAAGTCAGCCGCGCAGCCACCCAGCTCACCGATAATCTCTTGGTCAGGCCCACAGTAAATGGAGTCGCCTGGCATCAACCCTCCTGGTCCTGTTACCAGCGTGCCTTGGTCGATACTTAACATATCTCCTTCAACATAACCGTGGCGCATGCTTGCAGTGGCATCAGCACGAGTGACACGCACTTGCCCAGTCAATGGTCCGCCATTGTCAAAATTCAATTCAATGCTGCCATTGCTGGATTCTTCTTCGTTGAAATTGACTTGGGTGAAAGACTGCAGGCGATAAGGCCTAGCACTAAAGGAGTTAACGGTTCGCCAAGTGGAGCCGTCTTCCTTATCGGTGAAACTGGAGTCGAGAAAATCTTGTGCGTAAGCATAATCGGAGAATGTCTGCCAGCGATTGTTGTGGGAAAAGCCAGCGCGACGGTTGTAGCGTTCTTGTTTGCTATAGAAGTAATCGGCAACCAGTTCAACACTATCGGTTACTTGAGCTTGGAAAGACAAATTGAGCCCGTCACGAGTACGCTCTTCCTCTTTGTGAAAAGCAGCAAAGCCTTGAGGTACAACATGATTAATGTCGGCATCTATAGCCGGAGTGCCCCACGTGTGATTATCATTGGTTGCGCCGATTCCACCATTCTCGGATGTATCAAAATAACCATTGTAATCGGTAGCCAGATTTTTCTCGGTAGTAACAGCGCTAACCAAAAAGCCCACAGTGTCATTTTGCCAGCCAACCAAACCACTGATAGTTGGATCTATTTCCTCGCTAAATGAACCGTAGTCGCCTTCTGCGGTTGCTGAAAAAGTCCAGCCCTCATCCAAATCAAAGGGCCGGCGTGTTTTCAAATCCACGGTGCCGGAGATGCCTAAGGTGGTGAGGCTTGCAAGCGGTGATTTATAAACATCTGCTCCGGAAAAAAGTTGTGATGGAAGATCACCAAAGTCAGCGCCGGCGGTATCAATCGTCGTTGCACTCAGAAATGTTTCGCCATTCAATGAGGTAGCTACATTACTCAAACCGCGGATCTGCACCGGGCCACCCTCACCGGCAGTCCGTTCTACCTGAATGCCAGGAATACGCTGGAGTGAGTCAGAAATGGTCACGTCAGGTAATTTACCAATGTCTTCAGCGGAAATCGCATCGACGACGGAGGTGGCATTTCGCTTGGTGTTAACGGCATTTTGTTGCGACGCATAAACGCCCGTTACAACAACCTCTTCTACCAAATTATCCTGCGCTTGCACGCAGGCCGATGCCAACAAACAGGAAGAAATACTGGACGCAAGTAATGTCTTCCGGAACGCCCTCTTTTGAGCTTCCATAGGAGTCTCCTCATTTATATTGATTGTTTTTAAAGTCGAGTCAGGTGCGAGGTGGTTCGTGTATCACCTCTCCAGCATCCTCAATCATCATCGCGCTGTCCCCATCAACCGGTTTGGCTGGTTGAACTATCAGCTCGATGTATGAAACTTGGGAATGTATGGACAAATGGCACCCTTGGCACTTTTAAACCTGAGGGACAACGTTGTCAACAATATCCACGTGTTTTGTCGGCCATATCATCATTAGAAGGCTAATATTTTGCGCGATATTTTATTTAACTAATTGAAATATATAGTTTTATTATTTTATGGTCAGAATCGAAAAGGTTTGTAAATTGTATGACAACGTTGTTTTATTTGCACTGATGTTGTGCTTTATGCTGCATTTTGAGGCGAGATCAAATCGTAGGAGGTAGGTCTTAAAAGTCCATCGCTACCGCAGGGTAGCGACGAATTGAGGGGCTCGAGGCAGCGCTGGTCAAAAGCCAGCGCTTTAAAAAGGCTGGGCTTAAGAAAATAAACCCTTAAAAAAGAAGAAAAACAAAATCGAAAGACCTGCGCCGGCAGGCAGAGTAATAATCCAGGACATAAATATGCTGCCAATGACGCCGAGGTTAAGCGCGCCGATACCGCGTGCCAGCCCTACCCCCAGTACAGCACCAACCAATGTATGGGTAGTAGAAACCGGCAGACCAGTCCCTGATGCCACGACCACGGTGGCGGCGGCCGCCATTTCTGCCGCAAAGCCGCGGCTGGGTGTGAGTTCGGTGATTTTTTTGCCGATGGTGGCGATCACCTTCCAGCCGTAGGTGGCGAGGCCCACGACGATCCCGATGCCGCCTAACAGCAAAACCCAGGGCGCCACGGGCGAACTGGAAGTTACAGAGTTGGATTTAATAGTATTGATCACTGCCGCCATTGGGCCAACGGCGTTGGCAACATCGTTGGAGCCGTGGGCAAAAGCCATGGAGCAGGCAGTAAAGATCATCAGGATGGCGAACACGCGTTCCACGCTGGAGAAACGATTTTTAGCATCGGCGGCCATGTCCTGGTTGACGCGACTCAAAAAGAAGACGCCGAGAACAGTAACCAGAATGGCGACAGCCAGAGCGATCAAGGTACTTTCACCAAAGCTGAACTTGATGCCGGAGTCTTTGAGTACGTGGGACAAGCCTTTAAGAATTGTCACCATGGAGATCAGGAAGCCCACCGCAAACATATAAAAGGGAATATAGCGCTTGGCGTTGGTGAAGGGATCTTCGGTGTCGAGGATCAGATATTGTACGGAGCGGAAAATCCAGAAAGAAATAAAACCGGCAATCACCGGCGACACGACCCAACTGGAGACGATAGAGGTAACAGCACCCCAGTCCACAGCATCGACGGAAATACCTACCGCCGCGAAGCCGATGATCGCGCCCACAATAGAGTGGGTAGTCGACACCGGCCAGCCGAGAATGCTGGCGATCAACAACCAGACCCCGGCGGCCAGGAGCGCGGACAACATGCCGTACACCAGTAACTCCGGGGTGTCACTCATCAGCGCCGGGTCGACAATACCGCTGCGGATAGTGGCTGTTACTTCACCACCGGCGAGATAAGCCCCCAGGAACTCGAAGATCATGGCAATCACAATCGCCTGGCGCATGGTCAAGGCGCGGGAGCCGACAGAGGTGCCCATGGCATTGGCGACATCGTTAGCGCCGATCCCCCAAGCCATGAAAACACCAAAAACACAGGCAAGAATAAGCAAGATGTGGCCGTATTCAGCAATCACGGTCATGATGTGTATTCCTCAAAGATGAAGTCGACGGCTAGCGCGCCAGCAAGAGTTGCAAACGACCACCCACATCGTGTGCGCGGTTGGATAGGTCACCGATCCAATCGATTACGCTGTAAAGAAACATCACGTCGATGGGTGGCAGTTCAGCTTCCAGGCGGAAGAGCGAGGAGCGCATGGAAATCTCCAGCTCGTCTGCTTTCCTTTCGAGTTTGTCCAATTCCTGAATCATTTTTTCTACCACCGCCAGTTCGCGGCCGCTGAAGCCGGTTTCCAGCAATTCATCTAATTCGTTTATCGCCACCAAGGCCTGCTCTGCGGTGCGCACCCCGGATTGCACGAACTCCAGCGTCTGGGCGTGCATGTTGGCCGGGATGGCCATCTTGCGCCCGAGCATGATGCCCGCGATATCTTTAGCGCGGTTGGCGATGCGGTCTTGCATGGTGAGTAGTTCGAGCAGGTCGGTACGGGGGACGGGGAGGAAAAGGCTTTTGGGGAGATGGAGGCGCAGTTGCTGTTTGATGTCGTCGGCTTGATGTTCCAGTTCAGTGATACGTTGCTGGACTTCTTCCGCTTTGGCCCAGTCGTTGGCGATGACGGCCTCAAAAAAATGAATGAGTTCTCCTGCGGCCTTGACTGCTACGGCCATGTGTTCTTGCATGGGTTTTATCGGCGAGCGGCCAAAGAGGTTCGAGAACGGATTGGCAATGGGCATATCGGTAGTCCCCTTGAAATAAGCGCCTTGAAGCGGTGCAGCCGTAAAAATGTGTGCGCAGTATAAAAACATCGGCTGGCCAGGTCACGCGGGATTTTTACAAATTTATGACGGTTGCTGGCTGTTTTTTGTGCCTGAATCTGCTAAAGCCGGAATGGGCGGTGTTTCCCCTGAACAAGAGCAGCTACAATCCACAGAGCAGGAATTCACTAAATAAATCCATGCTCCATGCTGATTCGTTGACATTATCCGTGCCCTCAATACAGGAATTGCCTCCCCATGAACCATGCTGCGGTTTTTGAAGGTGTGCTTGATTTACGCCGTCTGGTCACTGACCTGGTGGCGGATGGCCGCCTGAAGCAGACAGATGCCAATATGCTGCTGGGTGCCACCCGCTCCCGCGAACAGGCGATGATGCACCCGCTCGGTTACATTGCCAGCCAGAATTTTGATGATCTCAAGCGCCCGGCCAAAACCCTTAATGGTGATGCCTTAACAGATTGGTTAGCCGAAAAAGCGAAGATGCCGGTGGTGCACATAGACCCGCTCAAGATTGACGTGCCCAAGGTCACCGAGGTGATGTCTTACGCGTTTGCCAAGCGCCACGGCATCCTGTGTGTTCAGGTTAGCCAGGATCACGTCATCATCGCCTGCACTCAACCGTTTATTACGGGGTGGGAACCGCAGATCGAACACGTCGCACGCAAAACGGTAAAACGCGTCCTGGCTAATCCCGTTGATATCGAGCGCCACACGGTGGAGTTTTACACCTTGGCCCGTTCGGTCAACCGGGCCAGCGGTGGCCCTGCGGCTTCGGCAGTGACCAACTTTGAACAGCTGGTGGATCTGGGTACGGCAACAGACCCGGATGCCAATGACCAGCACATTGTGAAGATCGTGGATTGGTTGTTGCAATACGCCTACGACCAACGGGCCAGCGATATCCACATCGAACCGCGCCGCGAAGTGGGCCGCATTCGCTTTCGCATCGACGGTGTATTGCACAACGTGTACGAGTTACCAATCAATGTGGCTACGGCGGTAACCAGCCGCTTTAAAGTGTTGGCGCGGATGAATATCGCCGAGAAACGCAAGCCGCAAGACGGTCGCATCAAAACGCGCCGCAGCGATGAAAGCGAAGTAGAGTTGCGGATGTCCACGCTACCCACAGCGTTTGGCGAAAAACTGGTCATGCGGATTTTTGATCCGGACGTGCTGTTGCGCAGCTTCACCGATTTGGGTCTGGTAGGTGAAGACTACAATCGCTGGCGCGCCATGCTCGATCGTCCCAACGGTATTGTGCTGGTTACTGGCCCTACCGGTTCCGGTAAAACCACCACGCTGTATTCGTCTTTGCGCCAGATTGCCACGCCGGAAGTGAATGTCAGCACCATCGAAGACCCGATCGAGATGGTGGAAGAATCTTTCAACCAGACCCAGGTGCACCACAAGATTGGCCTCGACTTTGCCGCCGGTATTCGCAGCCTGATGCGGCAAGATCCGGACATTATCATGGTGGGCGAAATCCGCGACCTGGAAACCGCGCAGATGGCGGTGCAGGCAGCCCTGACCGGCCACCTGGTGCTTTCCACAGTACATACCAACGACGCCCCTTCTACCGTCGCGCGATTACTGGACCTGGGTATTCCCTCCTACTTAATCAACGCGACATTACTGGGTGTGATGGCTCAACGTCTGGTGCGCACCCTGTGTCCGCATTGCAAGGAAGAAGGTCAGATTACGGCAGATGATTGGCAGCAGTTGGTCGCGCCCTGGAAGGTGAATGTGCCCCCGAAGATTTATCGTCCGGTGGGGTGCCTGGAATGCCGCGATACGGGCTATTTGGGGCGGCAGGGGCTGTATGAAATTTTGCCTTTGTCGGAGCCGATCAAAGAAAAAATTACCAGCGATTGCAATTTGCAGGAATTGCGGCGGCAGGCGATGAAGGAAGGCATGCGTACCTTGCGGTTATCCGGTGCGCAAAAAGTCGCGGCGGGATTAACGACGGTTGAGGAAGTGATGCGTGTAGCGCCACCGCCAGAAAAAACCTGATATCAGAGCACCAGCTTGGCGCCGACAAACAGCAACATGGCTGCCAGGGCTGGCCGCAGGTAATGGTCGGCGACGCGGTTGGCAAGATGACTGCCGAGGTAAATACCGGGCAGAGAACCGATTAGCAGGTTGATCAGCAAATGCCAATCCACATTACCAAGACCCGCATGACCCAGCCCTGCCACCAGTGTTAATGGCACGGCGTGCGCAATCTCCGTACCCACCAGCCGCACCGTCGGCAACAACGGATATAACAGGAACAACGCGACGGTGCCCAAAGCGCCGGCGCCAATGGACGTAACGGTCACCACCGCGCCCAACACCAAGCCTGTTATGACGGTGGCGATGACCTGCTGGCGAGGATTCATACGCGTGAGCCACACATCATTGCGGTGACTGTAATCCAACAGTTTCTGCTTGAACACGATAGCCAGTGCGGTTAAGACCAACGCATAACCTAACGTGACCTTGATAAAGGCATCTACACTGCTGGTATCAAAACCGCCATAGCGCAAGACACCCAATGTAATTAATGCGGCGGGCACACTGCCCAAGGCTAGCCATCCGGTCAATCGCCAATCAATATTGCGTTTTTTGTGATGCACATGAACGCCGCCCGCTTTGGTGATAGCGGCGTAAAGCAAGTCGGTTCCCACAGCGGCTGTGGGGGTGACACCGAAATGTAAAAGGATCGGCGTCATCAATGAACCGCCACCGACCCCGGTCAAGCCAACGATAAAACCAACAATCAGGCCAGCGATAATAAAAGCGTATTGGAAATCCATAGGAACCTTGCGCAGGAGGGCGACGAACAAGTGGAGCAGGCTATCAGCAAGGCAGGAATAATCAAAATAGAAAATAGTTAGCTTGCTATAAGCAAATGGAATACAGCGAGGGACTTATGCCGGGAGCCTACTTGCGCTTTTTCCAATCCTCACTATAGTCACGTTTAACCTGTCACTTCGTTTGCAGACTTTTACCTCGCGGCGACAATAAAAATTTCCGGTGGCGATAAACAAAATCCCCGGGCATGATGAGCGCGGGCAACAAAGGATGTACCGACATAATAAAAGGTTTCATTGCGTTACCCATCCCCACAACAATCAAGAGGAATTACCATGGAATATTTTTTAGGTGCCTATAAAAAGTACGCAGATTTTACCGGCCGCGCGCGGCGCAAAGAATTCTGGATGTTTGTGCTCTTTTATTTCATTGTCGCCATCGTGCTGGGCATTATCGATAGCATTATCGGTTTCCAACTACTGGGCATGTTGTTCTCTTTGGGCTCATTGATTCCCTCACTGGCTATCGGTGCGCGGCGTTTGCATGACACCGGGCGGAGTGGATGGTGGCAGTTGCTGTATTTAATTCCGCTGATCGGTTTGATTATCATGATCGTTTTCCTGGTGCAGGACAGCCATCCGGACAATGAATACGGCCCAAACCCCAAAGCCGTATAGCTGCAAACGTGCATTAATGCCACGCAAAAAAGCCGACCTATCCGGGTCGGCTTTTTTATTTCTATTCACACTATCTGCTGGCATCCCTGATTTCTATCGCGCCTGATTCTCACGTGCCAAATCCCTAGTTTTGTTAAATATATCGTATAAATATTAATATAAAAGCGTAACCTCTGCGATGCAGTTGCCGGTGTTGTTACGACCGGCGTGAGAGTCCTTGTTCAATAACAATAACGGTGACCAGTCATGAAACTATCCTCCTTGCTGGCGGCGGCCGGCGTATGTTTTTTCAGTCAACTTTCGTTAGGTGACACCATCATCAAAGGCGCTGATATCGGTTGGCTTTCGGAGATGGAAGATGCCGGGTATCAGTTTTATAACGATGCCGGCGTTCAGCAGGATGTTCTGCAAACACTCAAGCAACACGATATGAACGCGGTGCGTTTACGCGTATGGGTGAATCCGCCCGGTGGGTATTACAACGGCCTGGATGACGTGATTGCCAAAGCCAGCCGTGCCAAAGCGGCGGGCATGAAGGTCATGATCGATTTTCACTACAGCGACAGTTGGGCCGACCCCGGTCAACAAACCAAACCAGCGGATTGGGCCAACCTCGATTTCCAGGCGCTGATGGACACGCTTTGGGCTTACACGCGCAATAGTCTGATCACCCTGCGCAACGCCGGTATTACGCCGGATTGGGTGCAGGTGGGCAACGAAACCAACAACGGCATGTTGTGGCCTGATGGGCAAGCGTCGAGCAATATGCGCAACTATGCTTGGCTCACCGCGACTGGCTATAACGCAGTGAAAGATGTGTTTCCCGGCACGCCGGTTATTGTTCACCTCGCGAATTGTCACGACAACGCCAACTTCCGCTGGATCTTTGATGGCCTGAGCGCGAACGGCGGCAAGTTCGATATCATCGGCGCCTCTTCCTATCCCGTACACGCCCCCAACCACACTTGGCAATCTGCCAACGCCGCCTGTTTGAATAATCTCAACGATATGGTGTCGCGTTACGGTGCGCCGGTGATGATTACTGAAGTGGGCGTGCCCTGGGATCACGCGGAAGCCAAAACTATCGTGGCGGATGTGGTGAATAAGGTGCGGTCCGTAAACAACGGTATGGGCTTGGGCATTTTTTATTGGGAACCGCAAGCCTACGGCGGTTGGAAAGGCTACACGCTCGGCGCCTTTGATAATAATGGCAGACCAACCGCGACACTTGATGCGTTTCTTGATCCTGACGGTGGCGCTGGCGGCACTGCACGTTTGCAATCCCGTCGCAGCAACAAATGTATTGATGTACCCGGCGCGAACCAAGCAAGTGGTACAGGTTTAATTCAATACACTTGTCATTCCAACCCGAATCAACAATGGGCGGCGGAAAATATTTCCGGTAATTATGTGCGTTTGAACGTTGGGCACAGTGGGCAGTGCATGGATATTGGGAGTGAAAGCACGGCTAATAGTGTGCGTATTGTGCAGGCGAACTGCAGCGGTGGACATCGCCAGCAATGGTTGAAAGAAGATATGGGCAACAGCTTTTTCCGGTTGAGAAATCGTTTCAGCGGTAAATGTGTAGATGTCAACGGCGCGAGCACGGCGGATGAGGCGATGCTGATTCAGTACACCTGTGGGACGGGAACGAATCAGCAGTGGATTAATCGATAGCGGAATTACTCCGCCATGATTGCATTGCTATTCTTACATGATTGACGAGCAGTGGCCCAGATGCGCCTCATCAATCAGAAAGAGCAATAGGAATAATTTCCCCGTTAGCGTCGTAATTCAATGCGGCAAAACGAATCGAGCGCTTGTGATCACCACCGCCAGGTAACGAACCGTCATGGTAGAAAAACCAGTTTTCTCCCTGATGGGACACAATGGCGTGGTGATTTGTGGATATCGGTAAATAATCAAAGATCACACCGCGATACTGAAATGGCCCCATGGGGCTGTCACCGGTTGCGTACACGATCTGTCCGGGCCAGCCGGTAGAAAAACTGAAATAGTAGGTGCCCTTATGTTCGTGAAGGTAAGGTGCTTCGCCATATTGCTTGCGTGGATCATCAACGGGAAAACCGGTAATAACGACGTTTTCGATCTTTCCGCGCGCAGCCAATAAATTTTTGCTCAGCTTAACGACCTTTGGAATACGCGTTCCAAAATACATATAGGCCTGCTGATCCTTGTCGATAAAAACCATGGGATCGATGGGTTCATCGCCGGCGTTCGCATCACGGGGTGTTTCAATTAGCGGTTTGTTGATGGGATCAACAAATGGGCCGCGTGGCGTTTTGCTGGTCGCTACACCAATTTGTTTGCCGCCCACCGGCGCAAAAAAATAATAGGTGTCTCCGTGTTGGATTGCTCCAGGAGCCCAGGCCTTTGCATTCTTATCGGCCCATTTAAAGACTTCCACGTTAAGAAATGAGCCTTCGTCTTTCCATTGTTTCAGGTCAGCTGAAGAAAATAATTGCCAGTCGGTCGAGTCCCAATAGCTGCCGCTGTTGTCCTGATCATTGGTGGCATACACATAAAATGTATTGTCGTAAACATGGGCTGATGGGTCTGCATTGAAACGTTCGGAGATTCTGTGGTGAGTCTGCGGTGTCGTAGATGTTTGTTGCTGATCGACCGTCTTAATGCGCGCGTATTCTGTTTTGGTCAGCGCGATCACCGTGCCGTGGCGGACTGGATGAAAAGGAAATTTCATCTTCTTGCCTTCTTTAAAATTGCCACTGCTCAGATCGTCGGTTTCAAACGATTGATATCCCTGGCCCTTGCTGTAGAAATCCAACAACAAACTCCACGTGGCTGGCTGGTTATCGCGGGCGGGTTCGGTCATAAAACTCGCGGGGCCTTCGTAACCTTTGAGTAATTTGAGTGAAAAGTTATCCAGGGTTTTCCAGCCACGCATCAGGTGTTCGCTTTTTTCCATGCTGATGGCTTTATGTTTTTCATCCTTGGTAAAACGATAGAAAGTATCACCTTCTTTGACGATGGTGGTGTCGATAACGGTGTTGGGTTTTTCCATGTACACGAAGGGTTTGCTGAATGTTTTAAAATCCTGTGTGTGGGCGGCCCAGATGCGGTGCTTGGCGTAATCGTCGTCAGCAGTCTTGGAAGCCCAGAACACCATGTAGGCTTTTTTCTCCGGATCATAAATCGCTTCAGGAGCCCAGGTGCAGCCAGCATTGTCGGGCGCAACTTTGACCAATCGCGGTGTAGACCAGCGCACCAGGTCTTCGGATTCCCATACAACAATCGATTGACTGCCGGCGGTCTGGGCGCGCTCCCAATCGGGGTTGAGGTGGATCGAGAGGTCCGTTGCGATGAGATAGAATTTTTTGTTGTCGTGCGAGCGGATGATGTAAGGATCGCGCACACCTTTTTCACCTAACGCACTCGTTAACACGGGCTTTTTATTGTTAAGTGCTTGCCAGTCATATCCGTCTTCGCTGATCATAAAATAGATCTGTTCCGTCATCGGTGATGCTTCGCCACGGAATGTCGCAAAGAGATAACCGCCGCCCTCGTCCGCCAATGCGTTTGTGCAGAAACAATGAACCAAAAGCAAGATGAGAATTTTTTTCATGGTGAATCCGTCATTTTAAAGTGTGGTAAGTCGGCGGTGGTGGTCTCTGAAGTGCGGTGATTTTATCGCTTTTCGCTTGTTCAACAAGCCTCCAGGATGTCAAAAACCAAAGACTGTTTTTTCTCCGTTGCGACGTGTGATTTCAACATCTGCGCCTTGAGTGCCGTCGGAAAACCCAATGGTTTCCACCGGGTCCAATTCCTCTTCGGTCCAGGGTTTACCTGACCGCTTCCATAACATCAGGGTGATATGAAGGGTTCCGTCTGGCGATGCTTTTTCTTTGGTACTTACGTTAATAACAGAACTCGAATCGCTCTGCGGATGCAACGCGTGGCTTTGACGAGTCTCTATTGATTGCCAGCCCGACAAAGGCACTACGGCTAATTGATAGATGCCGTTGTCGATAATATGCACGTCCCGTCCGTTGATTACCCGAACCTTGTGCGCAATACCTTGGCCGAGATCCGGTAACGCGTAATGGCCCAAGCGAAATTCTGTTGGGATTGTACTGATATTCCGGTCAACCCGCAGAATGCCGTTGGCAAGTGGCATCTCCGCCAGCTGAAATATCACCCGGTTATCGGTTTCGAGTACTGCCTCGCGATAGTAAATGCCGTTCTCATATTTTTTAAAGGTAAACAACCGCAAGGCTTCCCACGCTGAGGCTGCGTTCCTGACGACATAATTCATTGCCACTGTGCCGTCGGTGCTATCCGCCTGCCAGGGAAATTCCGAGTGGTAGGAAAGCCGGTTGTAATTTTCGCTTCCACGAAATGCTTCCCAGTTATCGATGACGTTTACCTGACACCAGGCTCTGACTTCAGAGCCGCCGATAGCCGGGTAGTTGGTGATTAAAATATTCGAATCTTTATGAAAACGGTTGTACACCGCGTCGCGGGTATAGCGCTCCTCCCACGGACCTTCGTTTTCAACAGCTGACCAGAAGGGACTTTCTTTCGGCAGCAGCAGGGCGAAGAACGCCTTGCCTGACCAGTAAACGCTGCCTCGGGTGCTGTAGGTTTGCACTGCTGGTTCAAAGGGACCGTAAAAGCCCAAGGTAGGCACGCCGTCTTTGAGGAAGTCAGGGTGGTTGAGGAATTGCAGCAATGTTCCTGACGCAATTCGGCGCATCCAACCGGCATTGATGTCGGCCCGGTCGGTGTAGTCGAGCAGCGCCAGCGGCGCAACGGAGCCGAAGCGATAGGAGATGCTGCGGCCCCACATGATCATCTTCCCATCCTCGCTAAACAGATACGGATAGCTACCTGCCATGTCACTGAAGTGATCGATGAAGCGCTGGGCGAGGTCCGGGTAAACCCGCTTGCCATACAATTCGGACCAGAGCATGCCGTAAAACTGGTAGCCCCACATGCTGTAGTAATCGTAGGCGGGGTTATCGTTGTACCAGCCTTCACCCCGGTAATCCCCCAGGGATTTGTCGAGGTGATCTTTGAGTATGGTGCGGTCGACCGCGTAGCCTCTGCTGTCCAGAAAGCTGAGCACGAAGATATTAAAAAATTTCCAGTTCGAGGGAACGGTTGGCCCCTCCCCGTAACTCAGCATGGTCCTGGCGAGCGCATCCTGATCACGCTGACTTAATGGCTCCCAGAGCACCTCCGGGGCCACAAAAAAACTCATCGCCAGCGCCCCAAATTCCACCAGATTTTGCGATGGTCCGTGGCCTTTGGGTTGCGGTTGGATGAACGCTGTACTGTCGGGGTCGACCAATCTGGCGATATGGTGCTGGTAATAGTCGGCCAAGCGAATGCCGTTGATCTCCAGCTCCGGTTGTTCCCGCAGTAGTGGTGCGGCGGTCAGCAGGGTGCGCGCCAATTCTTCCAGGCGACTGGTCGCGTTATGAACGCCATTGCGCGGGTAGCTCTTGCCGGGCTGTTTGGGGAACAGCAACGCATCTTCTTTGTCGTCCACGTACTGAAAAGCGCCCTTAAGCAGATAGTGCGCTGCATCCTGCCAGTGCTTGCGCGTCATACCTGTGTGCGGACTTAATTGATGATCGGGTTGCTCGACGGTGAAGGCAGCTTCGCGTAAGCCTGCCTTCATGTAATACAGCTCCGCCGCCAACTGTAGAAAAGCGCCGGAGGCAAAAGCCTCTGCATTGTCCGGGTCGAACCCATGCGGACCTGCGCCAACGGGTTGCACGTTGCGCAACTTTCCGTCTTCGCCCACGCTTGCCGTGAGCGCCCGCCAGGCTTTTTCCACAGCATCAAGGTAGCGCTGCTCTTCAAGCACACCCAGATTTATGCCTTTCGCCAGACCAAACGCAATGAACGCCGTGCCGCTTGTCTCGCGCGCATTGTGGGTGCCTGGGTCCAATAAGCCGGGGCGCCAGAGGCCATCCCGTTGCTGAGCGTTGATAAACGCCGTGGCCATCTGCCGGTATTGGTCGATGTAGCGGGGGTAGTCCGGGTGAGTTTTGGGAAACCGCTCGATTACCTGGGCCAGCCCCGCAAAGGACCAGGAAGTGCCACGTGCCCAGTGAATCGTCTGGCCGTTCTTTTCACGGATATCCAGGTAAGACTCATCACGGAAAAAGAGACCGATGTGGGGGCGAAAAAGCCGCTCGGTGGTGGCCCACCATTCCCGGTTCATAAACTCCAGATAAGCATCATTTCCGGTCACTTCCCACATCATCAGCCATGACATAGGGCCCATGTAGAGCGCGTCGCTCCAACTCCAGCGGTGCCGGCTGTGCGGGTATCCCCAATCGAGGTTCTGCGTGGGCGGATGAGCGAGGATCTCGTCAAAGAGCGCTTTGGAGGCCGCGATCATCTTCGGATCCTGGTGCTTCTTGTAGAGCCGCAAATAGGCTTGAGCAACGCAATAATCATCCGCATCGTAAGGCGCTTCGTCCCTCAAACTGTAATTGAGACGCTCCGCTTGCGCGCGCATTTTTTGTTGTAGGGAATCACCATCCGAGCTACCGTTTTCCAGATAGGGAGCTATATCCAGCGTACCGTTTTCCAGATAGGGAGCTATATCCAGCGTACCGATATACAAAGGGCAGACGCCCCAGGCGCGCGGTTCAAAATGCCAGCCCTTGGGATCCGGCATATTGGCCCATTGCCAATGTGCCACCCGCTCGGCGTAATCGAGAATGGTGCCGGGCGCCAGTAGATCCTTATTGGCATCGATCTTTCGTACCGACGTTTTGCCTGTATCACCAGCGGAGTACTGGCGCAGATGATGCTCCCAGTCGGGGCTCCAGATAAGCGCATCCAGCCCGGGCCGATCCGGCTGCGATATCAGCACCTGTGCCTGACGCATCCGCTGCCACAGGGGAATGTCCACTTCCGGCACCCATCCGGTGACCCCTTCGTTGGTCAAGTAGCGAATGTCCCAGTGCGGCTGTTGAAAATTGCCGGTGGACGCCACGGCGATGCGTTGCGCTGCCGAGGGGTCGGGGTACAGCAGATGGACCTTGGTTATGCCATCTTTGGATTCAGCCAACAGGCGCAGCATCGCCTGATCAGCACGGGGCAGGTTGTCGGGCCCGGCAAATACAGTCCACGTCTCATTGTTTTGGTGGTTATTCCGGTCATTGTTTTGGTAGGCCACGCTGAAATCCTGACCGCCTGTTTGCACGTCAGAGTGATACACGCCCACATAAGGCACACCATTAGGGTCCGCAACAATTTGCAGTGGTCCGGCAAAGGTGTTGTGTTCCGCCAGGGTCAACGCAACTTCTGCCGCGTTTGCATGCAAGGGCGGCGTGTAAGCCTCTCCGCCACTGTGTCGCCAGTTCATACCGCCGCCGTCAGAGCGAGCGTAATACACGTGACGTGAGGTTTCCGCGTACCGCCACGCCAGATGAAGGGCACCATTTTTCTGTTGGTAAATATCCCATGCGAGATCTCTTTCCGACGCAATCAGCCCGGTCTGGCGCCGCGACCAGGTTCGATCTTCAGTGCTGTAATGATTAACGCTCAGGCGGTTGTCCTTGCTCTCGAAAAAAAACAGCAAGTCGCCATTGGGTTGGCGGAAAAGATGGGGCTGGGTGATGTAGCGTTCGTTTGGTGCGCTCATGCCGTTCGTTCGTGACAGCGCCAGCGACCCGGGCTCGATACCGGTTGCATAACCCGGCTCAGCGTTCCCGGCGGTCCACACCAGATGCAGCCGACCCTCGCCGTCCAGGCTCAGTGTCAGTGCATCGACATTTGTAGATGCCGTACGAATTGCACTGCGCAGCGCTTGCCAGGTGTCGTCACCCAGGCGCCGTCTGGCAATAACGAGGTAGTCCTCATCATCAAAATAAGCAGCATGCTGATAAATACTATCGGTATACAACGCATAACGTCGATCAGAAAAAGCCGGCATCTTGTGGTGGTTGAAGCCTTCTTTGGTCACCACTATTTGACGCGCGCCTATATCGTTCGGGCTCAGGGAAATATGTCCACTCGTCAGCGCCAGACAGCCCGCCAAAATCAGACTGCCGCTTAAAACAATTACTCTCAACATGGATTTGCTCTCACTACCCGCTAATGATTCGTTCTTATGTATTTTTTAAAACGTGATGCTGAATGCTAACGACATGGACGTCACTTTTTCGTTGGGTCCCACACCAGAACAGACAGTGGGGTTGGCTTATTGCCTTTGCCGCCAGCATCATCGCCATCCAGCTGGTTTACTGCTTGTAACAAGAGATGGACTTGCTGTGTTTGTCGCCACTGCGCAGGATCAATCGAGGGCTCCCAGGCGCCGACATCGGTGTCGGTCAAAAAGCGAAATTGCCATGCGCGTGCGTGTAAGTTTTCGAGCGAAGCAGCCACCACACGCCCGTTCTTGCTGTCATCACGGTAAATCAGGTGTACACGCTCACTGTCTTTCCCTTGGCCCGCTATTAACACCGCGCGCGAAATCGGCGGTCGCTTGGTGCCATGGCCTTGCAAGGTAAAGTCCACGCCCGATTCTGGCCCCGCTACCCTATGCCATTTGTCGTGGTCCCAATAAACCAGATTGAAGCGAGGCGTTGCTCCCTCGCGCGCTGACCAATAGGACGCAATAATGGGTCTGCCCCGTTGATCCGTCGCAATGAACGGCGGGTTCATAAGATTGCTCCGCTGTGGGATCGCGGCGGCAACTTCGGCCGTTTTTTGTGTTATTGGCAAGGCATAACGACTGCCATCGGTCCGGACCCAGGTCAGGCCACCGTCATCAGAACGTGCGTAGAGCAGGCTATGGTTGGTGGCCACATCTGGTGTTTCGCGCCAGTTCCATGCCAGGTGCAGCCGGCCATTGCCATCTATGTTCATGTCCCAGTAGGCGCTGCGTTGTTGTTCACCGTCGATCAGGTTGTCCTGGCGCCGGGACCACTTGCGTCGCTCAGTATCATAATGATTTAGCACCAGTCGGCCATTGCCAGAGCCGCCATCACGATAGAGAAATAACAGATCACCATTTTCCTGGCGGAAAAATTGTGGGTAAGTAACGCTGCTTTCAGCCGTGCCGACCATGGCGCTCGGCTTTTCCATAGCCAGGCTGCCGGGTGCGAGGCTCCGGCTATAACTCAGCGGGCTGTTGTGGTGCCCCCAGGCCAGGTGCAGATAACCTGATCCATCCACTACCAGGCTGATGGTGTTGTGAGCATCCTCGGGTGTCGTGCTGAAATCAGTAGCATGGATCTCCCATTTGTCGTCCGGTAAACGCCGCTTGGCCAATAGCACTCGGCCTTTGGCATCGTAAAAGCCCGCGTATTGGTGGCCATTGTCAGTAAACAGTGTTTGCCGACTGCCTGCGACGACGTTTATCGAGCTGCTCGCGAACGCATGGTCGGTCAATGGGATTTGCCGGACGGCCGTTTTCTCGGGGGCCGTTGAGGAAGGCAGGGCGAATACATTGGCGGCAAGTAGTAACAGCGTGATACATGACCCGGCTCGGGTACGCGCGCCGGCGCACTGCCGCAGTATTGTGGGGCTCAAATACTTCGATATATTCATCAGCATCAACGTTATTTATTTTTCCATACGCGATCCCTGCAGGCTGCTCCCCGAAGAGGGGAGCAGCCTGCAGTTAACTTGCAAGGTTATCGTTCGTAGGCCCCCAAGTCCGGGGCAGATCCGGAATAAGGCAGACCGACGTCAATCCCTCTGTCGATCATCTGGCTACCGCCGCGCAGCTTCATGAAATCCAGCGCAGGAAGGCTGCCATCAGCGTCGCGCGGTCCCATAAACCCGGTGTCGGAAAGGCTCATGAAATCACTGCTGGAAGGTGTAATACCCAGATCCCAGGTATTGAATCGGGAATCCACACCTTGCATGTTCCGGTTGCGATTCGGGTAACCAATATTGTTCACCATCCGGTGTGCACGATTGCCTGTCAGGATGACTCCATCGGTGCGATTGCCGTTGGCGTCCCAGGTGCTGGCCAGCATGTCGTACTGCACACCGTTGTTGTACGAGGTGTTGTTGAACCAATCGTTCCCACCAGAGGAGTGGTTTGCGTAGAAGCCCTGGTTGCGGTTGCCCCAAGCCAGATTGTTGCGCACAACATGACGAATGCCTGTCTTACTGCTGCCGATCTTAAATCCGGCACCATTGCCATCGGGCGCCCGCGCTGAACCGGAGTTAATATAGCCGCTGCCCATCGCCCAGCTGTTCTCAACAACCACAGGCACTTCCTGGGAAATAAAATCCCAGCCGTCGTCAGAGTTCCACCACGCACGACAACCACGGAAAATCGTTACGTCGCCAGTCTTTTGATAATGAACACCGAAACCATCAGCGTTTTGGCCATTCCCCTGATGTGAGCGCGGGTCGTAGTTATCGTGGGAGTCACTATTCAGGATCAGATGACCACCCGTCGTTGTGTTAATAAACATACCTGACCCGGCGATATGGTGGATGTCGAGCAGTTCAAAGATATCATGGTGAGCGCTCCCGCCGACTGACACCCCGATGTTCGAGCGCGTATTCATCGGCACATTGCGGATTTCAAAACCTTTGAGGTGCAGATAGGCCCCGCTAACGTAAAAACCCGAGGTGTAGTTTGGGTCCGGTTGGATTCGCAGGTCCGCAAAGTCAAATACCGGGCGTTCTCCGGGGAAAGCGAAGTATCGGATGCGGTTATTCGCAGAGGTGCCGCTCTTCCAGAAGTTAACACCGGCCGAGCGAATGGCGGGATTGACGATCCGATAAACCCCGCCGCGAACATAAACCAGTTGCCCGGGGGTTGCGACATCAATGGCTTTTTGCAGTGTCGCGAATGGTCGAGCCATTGTGCCCGGATTCGAATCACTGCCGTTCAATGCGACGTAGTAGTTGCCATCATTACCAGCTCCGATTGAACTGGAGCTGCCGGAACTCATTGAACTGCTTGAGGAGGAATTCGAGCCGCTGCAAGGCACCGGTTGTGGATTGCTACCCACCACCGTCAGAGAATCGATATTGCCCAGACCTTC
>CAMPIG010000018.1 GCA_946886255.1 uncultured Cellvibrio sp.
GCGCAAAAGGGCCTGGGTTACCGGATCGAGCTCATTCAGGGCGCGATCTACCAGATGGGGAGCAAACAACGCTTCAACATCGCTTAAATGTTGCGGCACCCCATGGAGAACTTCGTGAAAATATTCTACGTCCACATTTTTCATGTCGTTGTCGGTGCGGAACTCCGCCTCGATGACATTAATACTGGCGCCGGCCATTTGCCATTGATAAAGCCCCTGCATTGCGTAGTGGCGCGCCATGCGGCGGGTGGCAGCGGTGGAACCTTTGTGGGCAGAAGCGCCGGAAGAATTACTCATCAATACTTACCTGAAAAACAAAACTGCAAAAATTTATTTTGAGACAGTCAGCCAATGACCGCGCTGCACAGACGTTTTATATATCCTGGAACATGGTCATGGCCATATTAAATTCTGCCCAACAGTGACACCATCTCCAGTGCGGTTGCAGCAGCTTCGACACCTTTGTTACCCGCTTTGGTGCCAGAACGTTCAATGGCCTGCTCAATGGAATCCACCGTCAACACACCGAAGGTAATGGGCACACCGGCATTCAGTGAAACCTGCGCGAGGCCTTTGGTACATTCACCGGCAACATAATCAAAATGCGGAGTACCACCGCGAATCACAGCGCCGAGGGCGATGATCGCATCGAATTCTTTTTTGGCCGCAATTTTTTGCGCAACCACCGGAAACTCAAACGCTCCAGGCGCGTAATAAATCGTAATGTTTTCGTCTTTAATGCCGTGACGACGCAAGGTGTCCAGCGCGCCCTCTTTCAGGCTTTCCACCACAAAACTGTTCCAGCGACTGACGATTAGCGCATACTTGCCTTTGCTCGCCGCGAAATCACCTTCGATAACTTTTATGCTCATACTCGCCTCTTTTACATTGCCAGCAGTGCGCGCTGGCCGTTGGTAATGTTGACCTCTTGTCGGATTACGCCTGCGGCTAATCCGACCTACATTTGGGTTACTCGCAATCTTCCGGGCTGACGTATTCCACGACTTCGAGATCAAAACCGGACAGCGCAGAGAAGCGCATGGGCAGCGACATAACTCGCATCTTGCCTACGCCCAGGTCGCGCAGGATTTGGGAGCCGGTGCCGACCTGTTTATACAATATTTCATTGGCACGACGCTGTTGGCGACCCGAGAGCATCCAGTCGATGCTTTCTTCCACTTCTTCGGTGCTCTCGTCATGGCAAATCAACAATACGACGCCCTTGCCTTCTTTATTTACGCGTTGCAGGGCTTCGTGATAGGTCCAGAGTTTGCAGCCTTCCGGACTGAAACGTTTCATCGATAATACATCGCGCGCAATATCCATGACATGCACGCGCACTAGCGTTGGCTCGGCTGGATCAATCACGCCTTTCACCATGGCGAAGTGCAGGTCACCACGCGCCAGATCACGGTAGGTATGTAATTGGAATTCACCGTACAGGGTTTCCACTTGACGGGTATTGATACATTCCACGGTGCGCTCTTTCATGGCGCGGTAATGAATCAGGTCGGCGATGGTGCCGATCTTCAGGTCGTGCTGTTTGGCAAAGGTTTCCAGATCCGGGCGGCGCGCCATGGTGCCATCGGCATTCATGATTTCAACCAGAACCGATGCGGCCGAAAAACCAGCCAGGCGGGCCAGGTCACAACCGGCTTCGGTATGCCCGGCGCGGCTCATCACACCGCCGGGCTGCGCCATCAGTGGAAAAATATGGCCAGGTTGCACCAGATCCTGAGGTTTGGCTTCAGGGTGTACGGCGGCACGAATAGTACGCGCACGATCAGCAGCGGAGATACCGGTAGTCACCCCTTCTGCCGCTTCGATAGAAACCGTGAAGTTGGTGGTGTGACGGGATTTGTTATCGGACACCATCAACGGCAGATCAAGCTGCTTACAGCGTTCAGGTGTCAATGTCAGGCAGATGAGCCCGCGGGCATGGGTCGCCATAAAATTGATATCTTCCGGGCGCACCTGCTCAGCAGCCATAATCAGATCGCCTTCGTTCTCACGATCCTCATCATCCATGAGCACAATCATCTTGCCCTGGCGCAGATCGTCAATCAGTTCATCAATGGTATTCAGTTGCATAGCACAGTCTCTAACGGCGGGTGTTAATCGCTAATGAGTTAAAAGCTTTACATAAAGCCATGTTGAGCAAGAAATTCCATGGTAATGCCTGAATCACCGGACTCGGCTGCTTTGTCGCCGAGCATCAGACGTTCCAGGTAGCGCGCCAGCACATCCACCTCAAGATTGATCGATGAGCCTGGCTTGTACTCACCCATAATGGTGTGGGCCAGCGTGTGCGGCACGATGTTCAATTCAAATTCGGCGCCGTCTACCGCGTTGACGGTCAGACTGGTGCCATCCACTGTAATCGAGCCTTTGTGGGCAATATATTTGGCCAGGGCTTTGGGTGCACGCAAACGAAAACGTTCGGAGCGCGCATCCGGATGGCGGCTAACCACCTCACCCACGCCATCCACATGGCCGCTGACGATATGACCACCCAGGCGGGTTTGGGGAGTGAGGGCTTTTTCCAGGTTAACGTTTTGCCCGACACGCCACTGGGGAATGGTGGTGTTATCCAGGGTTTCGCGCGAGACATCGGCCCAATAGCCATCACCGGGCAATTCCACCACTGTCAGGCACACACCATTGGTGGCAATAGAATCACCCAGATGCACATCGGCCAGATCCAGCCCGCCGGTTTTGATACGTAGACGCACATCACCGTTCCTGGGCTGCACGGCCACAACCTGCCCGACCGCTTCAATGATGCCAGTGAACATAACAACCTCGCGTATTAACCAACGACTGCTGACACATCTTAATGCTCCATATCCGGCACAGCGGTAATGCGCCAATCATCCCCGACGGCGCGCATATCGCGCACTTTCACAGGCAGGGCGGCAGACATGGTATTTAAAGGTAGATCAAACAGCGGACGAGCGCTGCTGCC
Organism: uncultured Cellvibrio sp.; assembly: GCA_946886255.1. The sequence goes on from CAMPIG010000018.1 coordinate 2,966, forward strand.
CAGGAGTTTGGGCGCCACATAAATAATCAACTCATCCAACAATCCGCGCCGCAGAAAACTGCCCGCCAGGGTCGCACCCGCCTCGACCAGAACTTCATTGCACTGGCGTCGGGCCAGTTCGCGCAACACGGCAAGCAAGTCAATGCGGCCATGGGAATCCGGTATAGCCAACAGCTCCACATGAGCCGGCCAGTCGTTTAAGCGGGCGGCATTGTCTTGCGCACCATTATGAACCAATAAGATAGGGGATGGATGACGAAGGAGTTCTGCATCCCGACCGAGACGCAGGCGGGAATCCAGGATCACCCGCAGCGGCTGCTGGGTAGCTGCATCGTCAGCGTTGCCTAACTGCAGTTCATCAACTCGCACTATCAAGGCAGCATTATCACTGATCACCGTATCAATACCGCTGACGATGGCACAACTGCGGGCGCGTAACCGTTGCACATCTTCGCGGGACTTGCGGCCGGTTACCCATTTGCTCTGGCCACTCGCCATGGCGGTGCGACCGTCCAGGCTCATGGCCAGTTTGCAGCGCACAAAGGGCAGCTTGCGTTCCATTCGTTTAAGGAAGCCGGGATTAAGCGCACGCGCATCATCTTCCAACAAGGGACCATCGATCACTACGCCCGCTGCGCGCAAACGCTCCAAACCACTGCCGGCTACCTGCGGGTTGGGATCTTCCATCGCGAAAACAACTCGCGCCACGCCGGCGGCCAACAGCGCTTCTGAACAGGGGCCAGTCCTGCCGCTGTGATTACAGGGTTCCAGCGTCACATACGCGGTTGCGCCGCGCGCCTGTTCGCCAGCTTGTTGCAAGGCATGTACTTCCGCATGGGCTTCACCGGCACGGTAATGCCAGCCTTCGGCAATAACCTGATCGCCTTTCACCAGCACACACCCCACGCGCGGATTGGGCATGGTGGTATACAGGCCCCGCTCGGCGAGACGCAACGCCTGCGCCATATACAGATGATCAGTGTGGGTCAGTGACATAGACAGGTTACTTGTTGTCCGGCTGTTGCTCGAGGCGGTCGATTTCCTGGCGGAATTCATTCAGGTCTTTGAAGCGACGGTATACCGAGGCGAAACGAACGTAGGCGACCTCGTCGAGCTTCTGCAATTGCTCCATGACTTTTTCGCCGACGGTTAAGGATTTTACTTCGCGCTCACCGGTCGCCTGCAGAAAATGCTTGATGCTGTTGATGGCGGATTCGATAGCCTCGGTGCTTACCGGCCGCTTTTCCAGCGCCCGTAATAAACCGGCGCGCAGCTTATCCTCATCAAACGGCTGGCGTGTACCATCCTGCTTGATGATACGCGGCATCACCAGTTCGGCAATTTCGTAGGTCGTGAATCGTTCGTGGCAGGACAGGCACTCGCGGCGACGGCGCACCTGGTCACCCTCGGCCACCAGGCGGGAGTCAATGACCTTGGTATCCTCAGCGCTACAAAAGGGACAGTGCATGAAAGGTAACCCCATCATCCGCAAAATTGCGCGCATAGTACCATAAATCAGCACCGTAAATTTATTCTTATACGCCCCACATTCCTTGCAGGGTCGGGGCGATACCAGCGCTATTGGTAGCCGTGGAGTATTTTCTCCATTGCACCCAGCTGTTCAAGACGTAAAAGCACCTGGTCGATCTGCTTGTGAGTCCCATTAAGGTGTAATTACCTCCACAAGGTTCCGTTCACTATAATCCAGAAATTATTCCATCCGCGCCTGATCGGGAATTAATAGCAGCAAATCTGTCGCCCCCATATCCAACCCACATTGCGCTAATAAGCTGGTGACCTGCCCACGATGATGCGTCTGGTGATTAAAAAAATGAAACAATACCTGACCCACTATTTTTTTCGCTGTAATGCCTTTCATACTGGTGTAATGCAAAACGGAATCCAGATCCGAATCGGCGAGGGAGCCCACCCATTGTTCAATGACATCGTCCAGATATTGTCGATAATGTTTGAGTGCAACAAACTCTGAAAATAAAATTTCATCAAGCGCGGATGGTATATTTAGCTGACGAACAGAATCAAGCGCAGTGAAGGCTTGCGAGTGTTGGGAAAAACGCTTTAACCAAATTGTATCAGCCACCGCGAGATGATTTAGCGTTCCGCATATCGAACCAAAAAATGCTTTTCTGTCTTGCGTAAACTCCCTAGGTGTTAGCGTCCTGACTGTTTCGTAAAGTCGTTGATTCATCCAGGTGTTGTAACGAGACATCAGTATCAACTGTTCTTTTACCAGCACGACGGCCCCTCCGTTCTTAATTAGGGCGATATAAAATTCATTCGACGATACTGCCAATAACCCTTTTCTACAATTAACGCTATTCTACAATTTCTTACAACCCTGCCAATAACCCGCAGGTAAAGTGCAATGCTCAACCTGGTCACTATATTGCCTCGGCTTTACCTCAAAGCAAAGCGCTTGTGGCCGCCACTGACTTTCACTGCAACGATCCGCAAGCCAGCTACCAAATATGAGTAGTGCTTATGAACATGCATCAAAATACGCTTCCCGCCAGACATACCGACTACATCGATGATGAAATCGATTTACTCGAGCTTTGTGCCGCACTTTGGCGAGGTAAATGGTTGATTATTGCAACCATGACGGCTTGCCTGATTCCCGCTGCCATCTGGCTGAAATGGCAAGCACCGGTTTATCAGGTTGAAGCATTACTGGACAATACATCTGTCTATGATATTCAAGCGTTGCAACCCACCGTGCTGGATGATGAAGGGAAACGCTATCAAGTGACATCCTTACAGCAGGATGCGTTCTACTCAGCGCTCTTAACCCAAGCTGGTGCCTTGCATACACAACGTCTGTTTTGGGAGTCCTGGTCGCAGGAACCTTTATCTACCGATCCGCGCATCGGCATGAGCGATAATGACCGACAATTTCGTCGCTTTTTTAATGCTTTAACTCTGACACCGCCTAACCCCAAAAAACCTGAATCCACCTTGAGTCAACTATCACTGGAAACAACCGATCCCGCACAGGGCGTAAAACTGCTAAGTGCTTATGTAGATTTTCTCAACGCGCGGGTTGTAGAACAATTTGTGACTCAACTAGAGAAAGGTTACGCGTCCAGCCTGCAGCAATTAGCTTTTGATTACAACGCACTGCAAAACCGCGAACAACAACAATTGCGAGATGAATTGATACAACTGCAGGAAGCACTTCGCGTTGCAAAATCCTTAAAAATTATTGAAACACCCTATGCACAACTTGCCGGGGTTGAACTCAAAGTCGTCGATGATCGGCAGTATTTACTTGGTACGCGGGTATTGTCGGAGGAGATAAATGCACTGAAAGCCCGCCAGGATAATCCCTTAAGCGCTTTCGTTCCCGCGCTGCGCAATATGGAGTATTGGCGCGCGATCCTGGAAAACGACCTGAATAAATTACATGCAGTGAAAGCAAACACACAAGCATTTGAACTGGCCAGTCCGGCAGTCTCATCACTGGAGCCGATAAAACCTAAAAAAATGCTAATTCTATTGGCAACGATCGTATTGTCGGGAATGGCAGGCGTGCTGTTGGTATTTTTGGTGCGGGGGATTAAAGCGTATCAGGCGCGGATAAATAAATAAAAGAACAAAAGATCACAGAGATCTTTTGTTCTTCTTGGGTTAATTACTGACCGTATGCCTGGTTCAGCAGCTCACCCAACGGAAATGGCGGACTAACAACCTCATCGCCCGCAACGATATATTTCACACTAACCATATTCTCTATGCCGTTCGGACCATTTACCGCTTCAATAATTAAAGCGATTGGCTCTACAAAGTCATACTGTTCATAAGGAATTGGAGCGTCCAAATACAGAGTTCGCTGGCCTTTGCCTTGCCATAACGCATCAATAGCAAAACCGAATTGTGGTGTGGTTTCACTGGAACCCAAACGATCTTTTAGCGAAAGGTTAACGCGTTTCCCCTCAACGATGGCAAAGCCGGTATCGACCACCTTCGAGGGTGTTACGTCCTTCAGTATGCCATGCGCAATTAACAAATCTGGTCCTGAACTGTTTGCAACAGGGTTGAGGTAGGAAGTTCCCTCTACCACTTTAACCATAATATGAACCGGCGCATTCGTGGACAACTCCGGAACCTGCAATTCTACTAGTACCTCTCTGAAAATCCATGCACCTGAGACAAGCGCGCGATAAATGTCAGGCCCCTGCCGGTTAAAGCCACGAACTTTTAGCGTGGCCGCATTAGGAAAAACGAGATCGAGGGAAACCAGCTCGGGAGTTAGATTCCCCTCCAGCTTCTCAACCGTAAGGGTTGCTGATTGTGCATCATGAAAATCCAGACCGGGATAATTGATTTCCCCATTGTGGGAAAAAATATCCTGCAATTCATACTTGAGTGTTATGGCGTTGGCACTTGTAGCAAGCAAAACCAACAGGAAAGTAAATGCAGATGAGAAGATTAACTTCATAGTAACAAGCTCCTTTTTAAAGATAAGATTACTCAGCATCGCGCTGAGCTATGAAGCTAGCAGATAAATTTTACAGCAACCAGTTTTTGTTAAAAAAATTTATCTTTTATCTTCAAGCGTGTATGCAAAACACGCAAAGGAAGATTATTCCGCCATTTAATTAATAAAGAGGCGGGTTAATAAAGTTAATGCACTGCTGGATAAACAGCCGACAAAAAACTGACCGCACAATAAAAAGGGGAGCTGAATTCAGCTCCCCTTTTTATTGTGCGGTGTGTGAATAATACCAATACAATTCTACTCGGCGTATACCGGAAACTTCTTACACACATCCAACACTTTTGCTTTCACTGTTTCAATTACCGGTGCAGCATTACCGGCTTCAAGCGCATCAAGAATGTCGCAGATCCAGTGGGTCAGTTGCACACACTCGGCTTCTTTGAAGCCACGCGTTGTAATCGCCGGCGTGCCGACACGTAAACCAGAGGTTACAAAAGGTGAGCGCGGATCGTTAGGGACGGAGTTCTTGTTGACGGTGATATTGGCGTTGCCCAAAGCTTCGTCGGCGTCTTTACCGGTGTATTCTTTCCCAATCAGATCTACCAACATCAGGTGATTCTCTGTACCACCAGACACGATCTTGATACCGCGTTCAAGGAAGGTAGATGCCATGGCTTTGGCATTCTTCACAACTTGCTGCTGATAGACTTTGTACTCGGGGCTCATGGCTTCCTTGAAGCTGATCGCCTTAGCCGCGATCACATGCATCAGTGGACCGCCCTGACCTCCGGGGAATACCGCAGAGTTGAGTTTCTTTTCAATTTCTTCATTGGCTTTTGCCAGGATGATCCCACCGCGAGGACCGCGCAAGGTTTTGTGTGTAGTGGACGTGGTTACGTCAGCAATCTGCACGGGGCTGGGGTAAACACCAGCAGCTACCAGGCCAGCAACGTGGGCCATATCAACCAGTAAATAAGCACCAACTTTGTCGGCGATATCGCGAAAGCGTTGCCAATCCATTACTTGGGAGTAAGCCGAGAAGCCAGCCACGATCATCTTTGGCTTGTGCTCCACGGCCAGACGCTCTACTTCATCGAAATCCACCAGGCCGGTTTCAGGATTCAGGCCGTATTGCACCGCGTTGTACATCTTGCCGGAAAAGCTGACCTTGGCACCGTGAGTCAGGTGGCCACCGTGAGCCAAGCTCATGCCCAACACGGTATCGCCCGGCGCGCAAAGTGCTGCGTATACAGCCGAATTGGCTTGGGAGCCTGAGTGGGGCTGGACGTTGGCGTAATCAGCACCGAACAATTGTTTGGCCCGCTCAATCGCCAGCGCTTCGCTCTGATCAACATATTCACAACCGCCGTAGTAGCGCTTGCCCGGATAGCCTTCCGCATATTTGTTGGTCAACTTGGTCCCTTGGGCCGCCATCACCATAGGGCTGGTGTAGTTTTCCGAAGCGATCAGCTCGATATGTTCTTCCTGACGACGACCTTCATTTTGGATGGAGGCCCAGATTTCAGGGTCAAAGGAGGCGATAGTCTGGCTTTTATCAAACATGGAGTAAGTCCTGAACAGGGAAGCGGATGAAAAATAGGCGCGGATTGTACACCATTCAAACAGACCTCTTCCACGCAAAAAAATCATGGCCAACAGGAATTTTATTCAGGTTAACAGCGGCTTGACGAGTGTTATCAAGGCATTACCGGACTTACAGGGCACTCGCTTATATCTGATGAATAATTGACCAACCAAGGGCGAGGTGCAAGAATGTCCGCCGCTTTTCCACCGTCGAAAATTACCTTGTTTACAAGAATAATCGCCTGGGGAATTACACGTTAATAAGGATATGTTGCCGTGATCGACCATCACATTTATCAAACGTATTTCGCTTACTCGCAAGGCATCGCCTACGGTGCAGGCAGGGCTTTGCCCAGAGCAATGCTGAAGGTACTGCGCCTGGGCGTGGCGGGCTGGCTTCTCTTGAATGCTACGCTGATAGCCGCCAACCCGAATGATGCCGGCATATTGCGTATTACTGATGAGTTCCAGGAACAATCACTGACCCATCAATTGCTGCTTCTGGAAGACCCATCAAAGCAGTTGACGATTGATGACATCCGCAACGGCCATCATGCCGGCACCTTTGGTCCACCGGGGAAAAACGGCGCCAACCTCAGCTTTACCCGTTCGGCCTGGTGGGTGAAGTTTCAGCTGATTAACGAGAGTTCACGGGAAAACAAGCTTATCCTGCGGCAGGCTTATCCACTGATTGATTACCTGGATGTGTGGGAGAACACCACCGGAGAATGGCACCACCACAAAACCGGCGACCGCCTGCCATTTTCCCAACGAGCGATTGCGTACCACGATTTTTTATTTCCCCTCACTCTCCCACCTGACCGCGAATCCATTCTATATTTGCGCTACGAAAGTGAAGGCGCTATGGACATTGCTCTGTCAGCCTCTTCGCCCATCGAGTTGATTCAAAATATCAGTAGCGAACAATTTGCATACGGCGTGTACTACGGCGGTTTTCTGGTGCTGGTAGTGTATAACTTTTTTATCTTTGTTGTAGTGCGCGATAAAGCGTTCCTCTACTACCTGCTCTATATCCTGTGCTTCGGCTTGTACATGAGTGTCAACGACGGTTTCTTTTACCAGATGATCATGCCGGAAAGCCCCGACCTGGCCAATTTCTGCCTGCTAATCCTATTGGGACTCTCACTGCTTTTTGCCGCGCAGTTTTCACGCCACATCCTGACCATCAAACAATTCTCACGCAAGCTGGACCTTGCCGCGCTGAGCATGATTGCGGTCCTGGGTGTGGTAACCTTCAGCTCCCTGTTTCTTCCCTACGCGCTAGTAGTCGCAGCCCAGGCAACGCTCACACTGTTTGTTATGCCGCTGATCTTTATCATGGGCATCGCGCGGCTCTGTTCCGGTTATCCACCGGCGCGGTATTTTATGCTCGCCTGGTCCACGTTTATCTTCGGCATCATGGTGTATATGGTGAAAGTCTTCGGATATTTTCCGCGCACGTTTTTCACCGAAAATATTTTCCAGATCGGCTCGCTAATTGAAATGGTGTTGTTGTCGTTGGCCTTAAGTAGCCGAGTCAATGAACTCAAAAAACAAAGCCATACCGATGCACTCACTGACATACCTAACCGGCGTATGTTTGATGATGTAATGCGCCAGGAGTTTTTACGCACCCAACGCAATGGCCAACCATTTTCATTATTGATGATAGATATCGATCACTTCAAACAATTCAATGATCTTTACGGCCACAGCCAAGGCGACCGCGTCCTGAAAAATGTCGCAGCACAATTGCGCAGCCTGATTCGCAAGCCGATGATGCCGTTTCGGTTTGGTGGTGAAGAATTTGCGGTGATTTTGCCGCGCACCAACGAGAGAGATGCAAGAATTATTGCTGAGCGTTTACGCCAACATATCTGCAGCAAGTTAATCGGTCGACATCAAATTACTGTGAGCATTGGTCTCGCCTGTCAGGAAGACAGAAAGTTTCAATCGTTAAACGATTTGCTCAATGCGGCCGATGAGGCACTGTACGCGGCCAAAGATAATGGCCGCAATTGTGTTATTACTTTTTCCTGCATGCCTGAAAAATCAGTACTGACAGATTGCATCATCAGTACCAATTAATAGCTCATAATCGCCCGGCAAAATAAATACACACTGGGCAATATTCCGGCAACAAAAGATAAAGAACGAAGCAGATCAAGATTAGCCAAATAAAAAATACCGTGCAGAACTCGAAAGAGCAGCACAAGTATTGCCGCCAGAGAAAGATGTTCGATTTCTGTATCCGTCAAACTCACCGCTAATAAAGCAGCACTGTAAAACGCCAGTGCTTCCCAGGCATTTTGTTGCGCGGCGACGGCGCGCGCACCGGGGCCGCTGAGTTGGATGTATTGTTGGCGGGGATTTTTATTGTCGATGGTGCCGAGTTGTTGGCGGCGGTAGAAGCCGGAGATCCATGCGAAGGCGTAGGGAAACAGGCTCAGCAAAAGCAGGACGATGAGTGCGGTTTTCATGGAGGGCCTCCTTTGGTTTTTCATAATTGCCATGTCGGATTACGGCGCATTGCGCCTAATGCGACCTACATGTGCTAGCGGCGGCCGCCCAAGAGTGAACCCAGGAGGCCGCGAACGATTTGGCGGCCCAGTGAGCTGCCGACAGAACGGGCTACGCTTTTGGCCAAGGTCTCTGCAACACCTTGGCGACTGGATGAGCGTGCCGGTTTCCGGGGAGGCGAACGGGAGACAGACTTATCCGGAATCCGCAGCCCCCACTCATCATCTTTCTTCGCCGCATTGTCTTGCGTCTGCTTCTGTAAGGTGCGCGCTTTCAGAACTTCGTAGGCGGACTCACGATCGACCAATTTATCGTAAATATTTTTATAGGGCGAGCGCGCGATAACGGATGCGCGCTCCTCTGCCGTTAACGGACCAATTCGTGATTCAGGTGGAACAACCAAGGCGCGCTCAACTATCGTTGGCGTCCCCTCGGCATCGAGAACCGACACCAATGCTTCACCAATACCCAATTCACTGATCACCGATTCAGTTTTAAACGCGGGGTTGGGACGAAAGGTTTGTGCGGCAACCTTGACCGCCGTTTGATCTTTCGGTGTGAAAGCACGCAATGCGTGTTGCACACGATTCCCCAATTGCCCCAGTACCGTATCAGGAATATCGGCAGGACTTTGCGATATAAAATAAATACCCACACCTTTTGAGCGAATCAAACGTACCACCTGCTCGATTTTTTCCAACAACAACTTCGGCACATTGTTAAAGAGCAAGTGCGCCTCATCAAAAAAGAATACTAACCTAGGGCGATCCATGTCGCCCACTTCTGGTAAATTTTCAAACAATTCTGCAATCAGCCATAGCAAAAAAATCGCATACAAGCGCGGCTGATGAATCAGACTGGTGGCGTCAAGGATATTAATCGCACCGCGTCCATCCAAAGTCACTTGTAATAAATGTTGGAGATCCAATGCTGGCTCGCCAAAGAAATCCTCTGCTCCCTGCTGTTCCAGCATCATCAAACGGCGTTGAATCGCGGCAATGCTGGTCGTGCTCATTCCGCCGTATTCATCTTCGAGATTGGCGCGTTCGTCCTTCATCCAGTTAAGCATGGCCTGCAAATCTTTCAGGTCCAACATCAACAACCCTTGATCATCGGCAATTTTGAATGCAGCATATAAAACGGCGGATTGCGTTTCGTTTAACTCCAGGAAGCTCGACAGCAAGAGCGGTCCAAAGTCAGAAATAGTGGCTCGCACCCGGTGCCCCTGCTTGCCATAAATATCCCAGAAAACACACGGATAAGACCGCTGTTGATAATCCTGGACACCGATTTTCTGAACGCGTTCATCTATCTTGGGATGAGATTTTCCGCTTTGCGCCAAACCAGACAGATCACCTTTTACATCTGCCATAAACACCGGCACACCCGCCCTGGCAAAACCTTCAGCGAGAATCTGCAAGGTGACGGTTTTTCCTGTCCCTGTTGCGCCGGCGATCAAACCGTGGCGATTGCCCATCGACAAGTGTAATTCGACTGATTGCGTTGAACTACCACCAATAAGGAAGCCATTAATTGCCATTCTATTCTCCGTAATTTGAATCCTTCTCTACATCAACGACGCAAAAATTCAGCATGCACTTCAACGTCTACCTGATCGCCTACCGCCGGAATATATTGATCCATGCCAAACTGCGAACGATTAAAGTGAGTAGCGGCTGAAAACCCCAAGGTGTAACGCCCCGTCAACATATTGTCTGCACCACCGTTAAAATGCACATCCAACGTGATTGGCGCCGTAACGCCCAACAGGGTTAAATCGCCGCTAAAGCGGGCGCGAGCCCCATCGACCAGTTCCACAGAGCGCGTTACAAATTGCGCCTCAGGAAAACGCTCACTGTTAAACCAGCTGCGTCCAGCCAAGGTTGCCGAGAAATCCGCATTATTCACATCGATACTGGCGGTATAAATAATGGCTGTTAATTTGGCGGCGCCAGGGTTGGCAGGGTCAAAGTCAAGGCTGGCATCAACGCGATTAAAACGCCCGACAAATGTGGATAAACCAAGATGATTCACTTTAAACAGCACAGTGGTATGACGAGGGTCAAGTTCATACTCACCTTTTTCCAGATTCGCCATCCCCTGCTTGACGTCCGGCTGCAACAGATACCCACACCCGTGAAGAAAAAACACGGTCGACATAAAGAAAAGGCCACGCAGAATATTCATACAACGTTCCTTTTTAGAGTTCCTTTTCAGGAGGGAGTTAACAGGTTTTGAGTAATATCTTTTGAAAAAAACTCGGTACAGAACGCTTGGGGATCGTGGTTAGTTGCTGCATCACATTAAACGTGCAGACCGACACTTTATACATGTGCGCTATGTCTTCCAGCAGAGCTAGCCACAGTTTTGCTGTCATTTCAGCGTCGGCAAGCGCACGGTGGAAAACACCATCGGTGGGAATTTTTTTATAATCAACCAAACCACTCAAGGTGTGATTCGGTGCGGTCTGGTAAATACGGCGTGACGCCAACATGGAACAGGAAAATGGATTGTCGCAACTACGCCGCAAACGCTTCAATTCGGCGCGCAAAAAACGTTGATCAAACGACGCGTTGTGCGCAACGAGATTGTACCCGCCCATAAACCCAGCGAACTCCTGCATAACCTCCGCAACTGGCGGAGCGTCCTGCAACATTTCATTGGTTATGCCGGTGTAATTTTCGATAAAACTGTTCACGCGCTTGCCCGGATTCATCAGGCGCTGAAAGCGATCAGTGATGACACCATCCTCAATCAGCACCGCGCCGATTTCAATGGCGCGGTCGCCCATCTCCGGAGAGAGGCCGGTGGTTTCGAAGTCGAGGACGATGACGGTGTTGGCGTTGGGCATAATATATTTGTCGGATTACGCCGCTTTGCGGCTAATCCGACCTACGTTAGTCCGGGAGGGTGATGTTGAGTTCCAGTACAGAGCAGTCATCTGTATTGTCCAGACTGACCACCACCTGATCCGATGAAATATTGATGTACTTGCGGACCACCTCAATAATTTCCTGCTGCATTTGCGGCAAAAAATCCGGTTGGGGGTGGTTGCGGCGATTGCGCTCGTGAGCGACGATAATTTGTAAACGCTCTTTGGCCATGGACGCCGACGAGGGCGCGCGTTTCTTGCGCAGATAATCGAAGATACTCACTACTTACCTCCCAGCAAACGCTTGAGAAAGTTTTTCTTCTGCACTTCCAGAAACCGGTGCGCAATCTCTTTACCCAACAACCGATCCACCGCATCACTGTACGCTTGTCCTGCCTGACTTTCATCATCCAGAATCACCGGCTGCCCCTGGTTGGATGCCTTAAGTACCGCCTCCGACTCCGGAATCACCCCCAACAACGGAATCGCCAGGATCTCCTCCACGTCCGCCACGCTTAACATCTCACCTTTCTCGACACGCTCAGGGTTATAACGCGTCAATAACAAATGCTCTTTGATTGGCTCATCGCTGCGCTCAGCCCGGCGCGATTTGCTTTGCAAAATACCCAGAATACGATCCGAATCACGCACCGACGACACTTCCGGATTCGTCACGACAATCGCGATGTCCGCGTAATACAGGGCCATCTGGGCACCCTTCTCAATCCCCGCAGGGGAGTCACAAACGATGTAATCAAAATCCTTCGACAAATCATTCAACACCGTCTCAACACCTTCCGGCGTCAACGCATCTTTATCGCGAGTTTGCGACGCGGGCAGGATAAACAAACCCTCCGTGCGTTTATCTTTGATCAACGCCTGATTCAAGGTCGCCTCACCTTTGATAACATTCACAAAGTCATACACCACGCGCCGCTCGCATCCCATAATCAAATCCAGATTACGCAAGCCCACATCAAAATCTATCACCGCCGTTTTATGGCCGCGCTGAGCCAGCCCGGTACTGATTGCTGCACTGGTGGTAGTTTTACCCACACCACCTTTACCTGAAGTCACTACGATAATCTTGGCCAAGGTTGGCTCCTCTATATTCTTGTTTAATCAAAAGTCACTGGTGTTCCAGCGCTCAATAAATTCAATTGCCCAATTTTGCAGTCGGCACTCAGTTCAGGCGTGGTGAGGCATTCTGAAACCTTCACGTCAGGGACGACTTGAAGGAGCTACAAGGACGTATTCATGCGTTTTCAGAATGCCTCACCACGCCTGAACGCTTTTGCTATCTCAAATATGCTTATTCGGCTTAAAGCCCGTCACGCTGACAACTTCTCAATCCGCACATTCTCCCCCTCCAGATAAACCTGCACCGGCCTCTTCATCACCTCATCCGCAAACGAATCACGCAACAAAAAATTCCCCGCAACAGATACCAACTCCGCCTCCATACTCTGGCAAAAAATCCGCGCACTCTCATCACCACGCACACCGGCCAAGGCACGACCGCGCAAGGAACCATATATATGAATATGACCATCCGCCAACACCTCAGCCCCTTCACTGACCTGCGCAAGTACAATCAGATCCGCACCCTCGGCATAAATCTGTTGGCCTGAGCGAACAGGCCGGGTAACCACCTTACTCACCCGCGGCACCCAGCGTTCCTCAACCACTGTTTCCACCTGCGGCACGCGCGGTTCAGTCTCCGGCATCTTCAATGCGCGTTCACCCTGACGCGGCAATACCGCCAAACCCGTCGCACGCACCGACTCCACCAATGCATCCGGCACAGCGGTAAAGCCAAGCGGTTGCAACCCCAGGTCGCGACATACTTGCAGCAACCCGGCACAATCATTCAGGGCGGACGGATTTTCCAACTTATCCAGGTTAATCAACACCGGGGAATTCACGAAGAACTGGGGAGCCTGATCAATTTTTTCCTGCAACTGCTGACGAAGGGAGGCGGGATCGTAGTCGATAAGGGCCAGCACCACGACCGACAAGGCACTGCCTTTTAATTGAAAACTCACATCTATCATTCGTTTCTCACTGTAACGGACGCCCATCGGCGACGGGTAACGCATCAGGTGGCCATTATCGAGGGCTTGGCTTATTAGTCAATACACGTCAGTTGTGGATAACTTGTCGACCGTTTATGGGTCATAGCTGCATGGCAATCAGCTGGTTGTATTCAGCTTGGGTTAAGGCACCCAGCGATATAAACGATCCTGTACCTGTATGCCTGCAATCAGCGCAAGCGTATGCTAGAACGTGCAACAGGATACCCGAGCCACAGGCTTGTTCCATCCATGTTGTGGTTATCTATCACAAGAGAGGCCATTATGAACGCCCTCGCCAAATTGGCATTGACCCTGTTCCTGAGCTGTTTTGCCCTGTTGAGTCAGGCGCAGACTCAAACCATCACCACGGCACCCCCGGATTTCAGCCGCGCCGAGCTGGACCAGATGCTGGCGCCGGTTGCACTTTACCCGGACACAGTGCTCTCCCATGTATTGATTGCCGCCACTTACCCTCTGGAAGTTGTCCAGGCGGCACGCTGGGCCAGTGCGAACAGCAAGCTGAGCGCCGAATCGGCGGTGGCAGCGGTGGAGAACGAAAACTGGGATCCCAGCGTGAAAGCACTGGTGGCGTTCCCCCAAGTGTTGCAGCGTATGAGTGATGACCTCGACTGGACGCAGCGGGTGGGTGATGCCTTCCTTGCTGACGAGGCGGAAGTCATGACAGTCATCCAGGATTTGCGGCAGAAGGCTTATGCCTCAGGCAGCCTGGACGAGATGGAACACGTCAAAGTCCAGCGGGAAGAAAAGATCATTGTGATTGAACCGGCAGTTGAGCGCGTGGTGTATGTCCCTTACTACGACACACGCGTGGTCTATGGTGACTGGTGGTGGTCAGATTATCCACCCGTCTACTGGCACCACCCCCGTCATCACGTATTTGTCGGCGGTTTTTATTGGGGTCCGCGTGTGTATGTGGCGCCCAGCTTTTTCTTCAGTTCCTTCCACTGGCACAACCGGCGCGTGGTGGTGATCGATTATCACCACCGTCATCACCCTCGTTTTTACAGTGGCCGGCACATCGCCCATTACCATGGTGCCAGGCATTGGCACCACAACCCGGTGCATCGGCGCGGGGTGGTTTACCGCAATGAAAACATTCGTCACCACTACAACAGCAACCGCCAGAGTTACAGGGCGTTGCAGGAAGAGCGGGACTATAGCCGGCGCCATACTGCGGAGGGCCATCCGCGCCCCAACAGTGCGCGGCCACAGCATCGTCCGGAACTACAAGGCTCCAATAACCGCCATGCCGATACACCGCGCCCCGTAACGCATTGGCGCGGCCAAAGCGACGCGGATCGCGTACGCGAGCGGCTCGCCAACACCAATAACCAAGGGGCGCGTGATGCGAACAACGCGGAGCGCAAGTACCCCCAGCGCACGTTGCCCAGCACCACCAAAACCGGCGGACGTGACGACCCACAACGTACCCAGCCCGAGCGGCCGGCGGCGGTGTATCGCGGTGATAACACAGTACAACGCAGTGCCGGCGATACGGAACAGCGGCGCGAGGTTATCCAACGGGCGCAACAAAACGCACCGCGTCAGGATAGCTGGCAGGGAAACCCGCAGCGTCCACAAAACGTTGAGCGGAACACTTATCAGCAGCCGCGCCAGGACATCATCCGTCGCACGGAAAATGTGCAGCAGCCCCAAAGAAGCCCAAGGCAAACGGAGCCGCAAGTTCAACGTCGTATGGAACAAAGCAGGCCGCAGCCACAAGTTCATCGTGGTATCGGCGGATCTAACCAAACGCGGGCAAGTGGTGGTTCCTCAGGCGTACGAGAGAGTCGCCGCACGGAGCGCTGAGAGTGATAGACCGCTGACATCAACAGCGCGCCAATATCGATTAAGACGTCAAAAAAAACCGAAGCCTGTTGGTTTCGGTTTTTTTATATTTTCAGCGCCCTTTTTAAAAGCGGCACACGCCTTGCTATCAATTACCAACGCACTACATAGTTCCACAACAGCATGATTAAAAAGACGTAAAGGTAGATAATGATCACACCAAAAGAATGCGGCAAAATAGCGCACAAGAATGGAATTAACGCGCCAACACTTGATGGCAACCTCGCGAATTTACTGGGCACTGCTGGCGGCAATATCCGTGACAAAAAAACAACTCATTATGTGCAATGGTGGGCTGGTTGGTACGAGTCTCTGGATGAAAGCCTTGCACTGCAGCATGTAAAGTTTACAAATTCACGGCTATCCCAACACTTCTAGTATTGTAGAAATTGACGAATGCATTTACGGCAGGGTCAGAAATAAACAGGAATTTTTCAGCGATTAAACAACAAGTTATATTGAGGTTAACGCTATGATCCACTCTCCTCAACACCAGGAATACTCCGCACGCTACGGATTAAAAAACGCCAGCGATAATATAGAAGCTGCACAACAGATTGCAGAAGCTAAATATCGGGCATTGATGGGCCGGGAAATATTTATCAGCGAGATTTCGGGCATCCATCAACTCATCGAAGAATTGCGCGGATGGGTGAGTCATTCTCCAATACCCGGAAAACAAGAGACTCACTGATTATTCACTGTGTTACGAACCAAAGCCAAGATTATGGTTTGATATTTTTTAGCGAGCGCGCTTATGCGAGAAACAACAGCTAAACCAGGTTTCGCTCGGGAACTTGATCATAAACTGGATGAACTTATCCAATGGACGATTGAGAACTCACCGGTACAGACACCGCCTTTGACACAAAAGGATTTCACCGAAGCCCGAAAAAGTTTTATGGCGACGGCCATTGCAGGAACGCCGCAAATGCGTGAGCCGGAGCCTTCGGAAGGTGGTGCTCAGTACATAAATGATAACCCTGCGCCTTGGCCGTAAACACGCCCGAAAAATCTTTCGATCAGGAGAACTATGATGAAACGTACAGCGTCAGCAATGTGGACCGGCAATTTGAAAGAAGGGAAAGGAAAAATTTCTACCCAAAGTGGCGTGCTGTCGCAAACTCAATACGGTTTTAATACCCGTTTTGAAGATGGCCCCGGCACCAACCCGGAAGAACTGATCGCCGCAGCCCATGCAGGCTGCTTCAGCATGGCATTGTCTGCCCAGCTAACCGAAGCAGGTATGACAATTGAAAGTATTAAAACTCATGCCGCCGTGACGCTCGATAAAGTCGATGGAGGCTTTGCCATTACGGCAGTACATCTCGATTTAACGGCGAACATTCCCGGTATTGATCGCAGCACATTTGAAACTATCGCCAATCAAGCCAAGACCGGTTGTCCGGTATCAAAAGTATTGAATGCCGAGATTACACTTGATGCCAAGCTCGAATCTTAAGTGGGACTTTCGTACTTGGAGCTTACTTATAAGTATCTTTCGATAATGTTGAGCGTCTTTGCCATCGCCCCGCGATTGGCATTGGCCACTGAAAGCGCGGCTCGACCGCGCTTTTTACGCTCCCCCTCATCACCAACCAAACGCTGTACCTCCTGCGCTAATGCCTCAGCAGAGTCGACCAACCGCAAGGCATGCGCTTCCTGCAACAGGCGCGCTGCTTCTGCAAAATTGAACACGTGCGTACCACTTAGCAAAGGTAACTGCCAGGCTGCAGGCTCCATAAAATTATGGCCACCCGTGGGCACCAGGCTGCCGCCGACAAATGCAATGTCACTGGCACCAAGCAGCAACAGCAATTCACCCATAGTATCGCCCAGTAAAACATCCGTATCGGCCGTAATGATTTTCTGGCTACGACGCACCATGTGATAACCGCGTGCAACACATAAATTCCCCACACGCTCAAACCGTTCGGGGTGACGCGGTACCAGCACCAGCAACAACGTCTTTGCTGCATCAGTGCCGGAAGCGCGCACCTGAGCAAAAGCATTCAGGATTTGTTCGTCTTCCCCCTGATGCGTGCTGGCGGCTATCCACACTAGACGTTCGCCGCCCTGGGTCCATTGGTGCTTGAGAATGTGGGCTTGCGCCAGTACATCTTCGCCCAACGTCAAATCAAATTTCACATTGCCGGTTACAACGGTTGCCTCAGCCGGGAGGCCGAGTTGTTGAAAACGCGCGGCGTCATCGGTGTGTTGTATCGCCGCACAGGTCAATTGCTCCAACATGTGCTTGGTCATAGCGCCAAAGCGCGCATAGCCGCGAGCCGAACGCGCTGATAACCGACCATTGATAAGCAAAGTGGGAATCTCGCGTTGTGCACAGGCAGCGATGGTGTTGGGCCAGAGTTCGGTTTCCATGATCAACAATAATTGCGGCTGCACCCGCGCCAAAAAACGTGCCACACAATCCGGCAAGTCATAAGGTGCGTAAACGTGATAAACGCTATCGCCCAGGGCTGCACGCACGCGCTCCGAACCGGTTGGCGTGGTAGTGGTAATAACCAACTGCACCTGGGCCTGCTGTTGCAACATACGAATCAATGGCAGCGCCGCTAAAAATTCGCCCACAGACACCGTGTGAAACCAGACTACTTTTTTTTCAGTTTCCAACTCGGGAATAAAACCAAAACGCTCACGCCAACGACGCGCATATGCTGGTGCGCCCCAGGCCCGCCACAGCAAACGGATAAGGATGACGGGGATCGCAAGATAAAAAATCAGGGTGTAAAACCAACGCATAAAAACATCCATTCGTAACGGCTGAAATTACCAACCCATTTTGTCTTTAATAAAGGCCGTGAGCACCTCGGCGTTTTCACGGTGATGACGCACGCGTGGATGCTGATAGAAATCCTTGAATTCGAAGATCATTACATCGATGCGTTTATCATCAGTTTCTGCTTTCCAGCGGTCGACCGCTGTGTGAATATAACCTGGCCAGGGTGAACCGGGTTTACTGGCGTCCATCGTGCCGAGCGTGCAAATAATGTAGGCCTCTGGATAATGACCGCGAATCCGGCGAACGAAATCGTAGTACACCGCAATCCGCTGTTCATCGTCAGGCACTGGGTCAAGTCGCTCTTCCACCAGGGCGCTGTCGTTCTGAAACAAATTAATCACCACCACATGGGGCGTCCAGCGGTTGAAATCCCACACGGAATTATTGTTATCGATGGCGCTGAGCTGGTCATAAAAATCCTGCATGGTAAAACCCACGAAACTCGTCATCAGGCCGACACCACTTTGTGATGTACTGACATATTCCGCGTTCAAGTTGCGCGCTGTAATAGCACCGTAGGCGAGGAAATTATTTTTCTCCGCCTTGTTGTCATCCGGCCCACCTTCAGGCGCTTCATTACCCATGCCACTGGTGATGGAATCACCAAAAAACTCAATCCGCCGTTCCGGGCGAGGGGGCGGCGCCATCAGCTGACCGTCATCTGCCAGTAACACGCCGTAAAATGTGGTCGCGCCCTCTTCGCCCTCGGTACGTTTGGTGATGGTCAATACATGTTCTCCGTCGCTGAGGTTATCAGCAATGGGATAGGTTTTTTTGCCCTTCTCGCCTTTGATCACGATGGGGTTATCCCAATCCTGGTCAATGAATACGTTGAAGTAATTCATGCCGTAATGATCATCCATCACCAGCGCTACCGAGCGGCCGGTAAACCCTGCCTGGATCATGGTTCCCGGCCAGGAAAACACCGGCGTTTCCGGTGAAGAAAAATCAACGCGACCGGTGTATTGAAAATGTTCATGATTCGCTTTGATCAGCGGGTCATGCGGCAGGGTAAGGAAATATCCCAATCCGATCAGCAGAGCTGCAAAAAGTGACCCGGTCAGCAATTTCGACCTCATTGTGCCTCCAGTGATGTATACCCGATTCATGTATACCCGTAGGCCCGGCACGGCGGGCCTGTTTGCTTGCCGGCAGTGTGCCACAAATTTCTGCACCTGCAAGTTACACCGCTAGAAGCTCCAAAAAGCTTTATACTGCCCGCACTTTTAATCCCGGTTTCGTTCCTGAACTGACGAGTCTTTATGCCTGTAGCACCCATCCGCTTTCACTTCGATATCGCCATCATCGGTGGCGGCGTGGCGGGCTTGTGGCTGGCGAATCGTCTGGCAAATACCGGTTATTCCCTGGCTCTATTCGAAACCAAAGCCCTCGGCAGCGACCAGACTGTCGCCTCTCAAGGGATGATTCATGGCGGCATGAAGTACACCCTCAGCGGCACCCTCACCGGTGCTTCCGAAGCTATCGCCGAGATGCCGCGTCACTGGCGCGCCTGTTTGTGCGGTGACGGGGATGTGGACCTGCGCAATACGCGCATCCTCAGCGATCACTTTTTCATGTGGTCCAGTGAAACCATGACCTCACGACTGACAACATTTTTGGCGAGTAAGCTGACACGCGGACGGGTTGAGCCGGTGGCTGATGACAAGCGCCCGCCCTTGCTACGCAATAACCATTTCAGTGGCAGCCTCTACCGACTGGAAGATCTCGTGCTCGACGTGCCGAGCCTGGTAACCAATCTCGCCCACAACCTGCCCGGTCGCATCTTCAAGATAGAGGAGAGCAGTACGCGCTTAACGGCAGCAGCAAATGGTGAAGTGAGCCTGATTACCGAACAAGACGGACAATCCATCGAGGTTACTGCGCAACGCATCGTACTGACCGCCGGCAAAGGTAACGCCGCTTTGTTGCAGCAACTCGGCCTGCAACAACCCGCCATGCAAGTGCGGCCTCTGCAACAGGTAATGGTCAAACACAGCTACCCGCAGCGTTTTTACGGCCACTGCCTGGGCGCTGAAACCACGCCGCGTCTGACGATCTCCAGCCATACCACCAGCTATGGCGCGCCGGTGTGGTATCTGGGTGGCAGCCTGGCGGAACGTGGGGTACATCAGGATGCCTCCGCATTAATTGAAAGCGCCCGTCAGGAACTGGCGGATCTTATGCCCTGGCTCGACTTCAGCGAGGCTGAATGGGCCACCTTGCCGGTCGAGCGTGCCGAACCCCTGCAACGTAACTTTGCCCGTCCGGATAATCCATTCGCGACGCGGGTAGCGGGCGTAAATAACCTGATGCTCGGATGGCCAACCAAATTGACCCTGGTTCCCAACCTCGCCAATGAAATATTAGCGCTGTTGGACAAAGACGTCGTTACACCCGGTAGCGCCACGGGCGAGGCGTCTGAACTGGGCCGTCACCTGATGCGCGCGCCCATAGCGAAAACGCCTTGGGATATCGCCTTTCCGCCGCCCGATAGCAGCCTGACCGATGATGAGGCAACCGATGTTAATACCTAAACGCTTTGGCCAGACAGACCTTTCTGTCAGTCCTCTGGGCTTGGGCACGGTGAAGCTGGGCCGCAACCAGAAGGTGAATTACCCCACCGCCTTCGACCTTCCCGAAGACGATCAGGTGGTGCAACTGCTGGACTTGGCCTGGGACCTGGGTATCAACTTGCTGGACACGGCACCGGCCTATGGCACCAGTGAGGAGCGCCTCGGTA
This sequence comes from uncultured Cellvibrio sp., assembly GCA_946886255.1. The sequence goes on from CAMPIG010000018.1 coordinate 23,888, forward strand.
AACTGATGGCGGGCTCCCGCCATGACTGGGTCATCAGCACCAAGGTCGGCGAAGAATTTGCCGATGGCGAATCCTATTTTGATTTCACCCCGGCCCAGGTGCGCTCAAGCATCGAACGTAGTTTGCGGCGTTTGCGCCGTGACTATATCGACATGGTACTGGTACACTCTGACGGCAATGACAGCGCGATCATTGAACGGTATGAAGTCTTTGATGTGTTAGCCGAACTCAAGCGAGCCGGCTGGTTGCGCGCCTTCGGCATGTCGACCAAAACATTAGAAGGTGGCTTGCTGACCGCACAACACGCCGACCTGGTGATGGTGACCTATAACCTGAACCATCGCGCCGAAGAAGCCGTCATTGATGAGTGTCTGCGCTTGAACAAAGGGGTAATGGTAAAAAAGGCCCTGGCCAGCGGCCATTTGTGCAACGATGGCGCAGCAGACGACCCGGTGCAGACGAGCATGAATTTTGTCTTTGCTCACCCCGGTGTCAATAGCGCAATCGTCGGCACCATTAGCCCACAACATTTACATGATAATGTGAGTAAGGCATTGCTCGCTCTTCAGCAGGATTGATTCGTTTTATGGCAACACCCCAAAGCACCGATAGCTGGCTTGGTAGCGTCAAATGGGATAGTGATGGCTTGGTACCGGCCATTGCCCAGGATGCCCGAAGTGGCCGCATTTTGATGATGGCCTGGATGAATCGCGAGGCACTGCAACGCAGCGCTGAACTAAACCAGGCCGTCTATTGGTCGCGCTCGCGCAACCGCTTATGGCATAAAGGCGAGACCTCCGGCCACGTGCAACACCTGAGTGAAATTCGCCTCGATTGCGATGCCGATGTGATCGTCCTGCAAGTTGAGCAAGTGGGCGGTATTGCCTGTCATACAGGACGGGAGTCCTGTTTTTATCGCGTGCTGAAAGACGGTGAATGGCAGGTGGTTGATGCCGTGCTCAAAGACCCGAAAGATATCTATCAATAATAACCCCGATACAATTTATGAACGCTCACGACATACTGGAACAACTGACGCAGATCCTGGAAGCACGCAAGAACGATGCCGATGCAGACAGCTCCTATGTGGCCAGTCTGCATAAAAAAGGTCTGAATAAAATATTGGAAAAAGTTGGTGAAGAATGCACCGAAACCCTGCTGGCTGCCAAAGATGCACAAGCCAGCGGTGACACCAGCGATCTGATTTACGAAACGGCCGATCTGTGGTTCCACACCCTGGTGATGTTATCTCACCTGGGAGAAAACGCAGATTCGGTTTTGAACGAACTGGCGCGACGCTTTGATGTATCCGGTCATACCGAAAAGGCTTCGCGCAAGCAATAACCCCTACTGAAAGACAGAGGAAACATTATGGGTATCAGTGGTATCAGTATTTGGCAATTGTTGATCATTCTGGCAATCGTAGTCATGCTATTCGGCACCAAGCGTCTGCGCTCACTCGGCAGCGATCTGGGCAGCGCCATCAAAGGATTCAAAAAATCCATTGGCGATGAAGACGAAGTAAAAAACGACACCAGAAATGTTGAAGACAAAACTGCCCAGGACAACATCACCAGCGCACAAAAAGAAAAAACTGAACAGAAGTAATGTGCAAACCAAGGTTGGTCATGCCGTTCCGCCGGTGTGACCCGAACCGATCAACCGCGACAGGTAATTGTGTGTTTGATATCAGTTTTTTCGAATTAATCTTGTGCGCCATTGTGGGCCTGGTGGTCATTGGGCCGGAGCGTTTACCGGAAACGGTACGCGCCGTGAGCCTATGGATTGGCCGCCTGAAACGCAGCCTGCGGGAAACCCGTAGCGAGCTGGAGCGTCAGATCGGCGCTGACGATATTCGCCGCCAGTTGCACAATGAAGAGATTATGCAAAGCCTGGAAAAAACGCGCCGCGAGATCGAGAAAGCCGTCAGGGATGGTGAGCAAACCGAATCGAAACCGCGCGCTTATCAGGAACATGTCGAACTGCCCGATCATGCCCATATGGATGAAAAGTTGACCGATGCAACCAAGCCTGATGACACGCCACCCTCCTCCACCGTCCCTGAAAAAAGCGGCCATTGATAGCTATGAGTGACAAAGAGCTTCCGCTGATACAACACCTGATTGAATTGCGCACGCGGTTACTGCACACCGTAATTTTCGTGCTCGTCGTTTTTTGTTGTTTATTTTATTTCGCTAACGATATTTACTACATTATTTCGGCACCCTTGCAAAATCTGCTGCCGGAAAACACCAGCATGATTGCCACCGATGTGGTCTCGCCTTTCCTGACACC
>CAMPIG010000019.1 GCA_946886255.1 uncultured Cellvibrio sp.
CATGGCGAAAATAAAATCACCATCGTGCCCTTCGTGGAAAATGCGAGTGTGCTATCGACCTTGTGGCAAGCGGGTGCCCATTATATTCAAGGGCATTATCTGCAAGAGCCTACGCAAAATATGAGTTACGATTTTAATATGGAGACGTAATTTAGGATTGGCAGTGTCGGATTACGCTGCGCTAATCCGACCTACGGGTGCACGATGCTATGTAGGTCGAATTAGAGGCGCAGCCTCGTAATCCGACGACCGCAAGTGTTAATAAAATCAAATCAACGCCCCATCCAACAACATCACCCATCACAACAATTTATCCCGATCCCGAAAACCCAACAAATACAAAATCGCATCCAACCCAAGTGTAGAGATCGCGTGTTGCGCCGAGGCTTTCACCAGCGGTTTCGCCCGGAAGGCAATACCCAACCCGGCAACACTCAACATGGGTAAATCATTCGCACCGTCACCCACGGCGATCACCTGCTCCAGCGCAATACCTTCTTTTTGTGCAAGCATGGCGAGCAGCTCCGCTTTGCGTTGTCCGTCTACCACCGTACCCACAACATTACCGGTGACCTTGCCATCGACAACATCCAGCTCGTTTGCATACACATAGTCGATGCCCAGCCGCTGCTGCAGATAACGTCCGAAATAATTAAAACCGCCGGATAAAATTGCCGTTTTGTAGCCGAGTTTTTTTAACGAGGAGATCAGTTTTTCTGCACCTTCAGTCAAGCGCAGGTTGGCCGCAATACCTTCAAGCACCGACTCATCCAGGCCTTTTAATAACGCCAGGCGCCGGGCAAAACTTTGTTTGAAATCCAGTTCGCCGCGCATCGCCGCTTCTGTGATCGCAATTACCTGCTCGCCCACACCGGCCGCAATAGCCAACTCGTCAATGACTTCCGCTTCAATCAAGGTGGAGTCCATATCGAAACACACCAGGCGACGGTTGCGGCGATACACGGTGTCGCGTTGGAAAGCGATATCCACATCAAGGCGCGCCGATAAATCCATAAAATCCGCACGTAACGCGGTGAGGTCTTCCGGTGTGCCGCGCACAGAAAACTCAACACAGGCATTGCTATGATTTTCCAGCGCGTCGAGCGGAATGCGGCCGGACAAACGATTGATGCTATCGATATTCAAGCCGTGCTTGAAAGTAATGTCGGTGAGTTCGGCAATTTGCACTGCCGTGATCTGCCGCGCGAGGAGCGTAACAATGTGGCGAGGTTTGCCTTGTTGATCAACCCAGTGCTGATAACTTTCCAGCGAGACTGGCTGAAAGCGCACCTGAATGGCCAGAGGCTGGGTACGCGCATGGATTTCGTCGAGGATGATGGCTTTGGTATCGGCATTAACCTCCAGCGATACCAAAATGCCCAGCGCCAGCGTATCGTGGATCACCGCTTGGCCGATGTCGAGAATGGTGGCCTGGTGCTGTGCCAGTACCGCCGTGATCACCGAGGTGACGCCGGGTTTGTCATCGCCGGAGACGTTAATCAACAGGATTTCTTTCACGTTCGCTCACTTTTATCAGCCGGTTCTCATCAAGGGGCGGCATTCTAGCCTAAATGAGAACGCTACAGTAGCCGGCCGCTTTAGGCTAGAATGCGGCTCAATTTGACCATCAGCCTGGATGCACGGGGATCGCCCCGGCCGTTTGAGATCCCGATGCCGTTACTCACGACTTATCGATCCTACCCGCAACTCTTCCTGTGCAGCGTTTTGCTGTTGATACTCGGTTTTCTCGGCGCCGGACTTTATCTGCACAACACTTATTACAACCAACAGGAACAGATTCATTACTACGGCCAGACCCTCGCCCGCAGCGCAGCGCGCCAGGCCGTCGACGCCACACTGACGCAAGACCTCATCAGCCTGCAGGCCGTATTGCTGGATGTGGGCCAATACCCCACCGTGATCGGCGCCACCATTCATAACGTTGAAAATAAACTGTTGGTGCAAACCGGCTATGATCCTAACAAGTCCATCGAGGGCGAGCGTTACAGCTTTACCGCACCCATCGCCCTGCATAACAATATTGCCGGTTATTTGCAGGTGACATTGGAAGTGCCGCGCTATTCGCGTTACGACTATTACTTTCTGACCATTTGGGCGGCTGCGGTATTTGTGGCCCTGTGGACGATCTGGTGGTCGATCCAGCGGCAGTGGTGGTCACGCCTGCGCGACAAGCTGCCATCGCCCGGCAAGCTTGTGACCAAGGTCGTTGAAAAGATTCCTACTATTCCGGAAGTCCCCCTGGAAGCCCTCAAACCCCTCGCACCGGAACCACCGTCCCCGCCAGAGGTGGCTGTGCGCCTGCAAATACGCATCACCAATCTCACCAAGTTGTACCAGCAACTCAACAGTGAAGGCTTTGCCAATGTATTGCGTCGGTTTGAGAAGCAATTGCAGGGCGTGCTGTCGCTGTACAATGGTCAGCGCCAGTTGCTGGATAACGATACCCTGATGGTGGAATTCGTTGGTGAAGCCTTGTACGACTGCAGTTTCCGCGCACTCTGCTGTGCCCAACTGCTGAACAACCTCTGCGCCCGCGCCAACAGTCCGCGCCTGCAATTGTCAGCGGCTATCCAGGAAGTTGCACGCCCGGCGAACCATAGCAACTGCGTATTGCTAAAAGATTTTGTAGCCCAACAACAAGACCCCATCCACCCCGAGCGCGGCGACATCCTCATCAGCCGCCATTTGCTGGACGACACCTTACTGGCGCACATTGAAGTAGATGTGAACAGCGGTAAGTTAGCTTCGATCAACGCCCCTTACAGTGAATTGCTCGTGCGCCAGGAAGAACAACTCATAAAAGTGCAGTCCTGATGCATCTGTAGGTCGGCTTAGCGTAGCGTAAGCCGACACTTGACTTACATCATCCACCTGAAACATTTCCGCAACAGATTCATCACACAACCGTCATTTTGCCGTCATAACCTGTGGGCGATCTCTCCTACAGGTTCGCTGCCATGCTTAACATTGAACAATCTGTCGTTAATAAATTTCCCGGTTTTGCCACCAGGGCGCCACTGATTCGCAAATCCACCCTGACGCTGTTGCGCAAGCTCACCCATGAGCAGGAGATAAACCGTTTTCTCCACGACAATCAGGACAATCACGGTCTGGATTTTATTGATCGTATTTTTGATTACTTTAATTTCAGCTACAGCGTTTCCCATCGCGAGCGAAACAACATTCCCTCCCAGGGCCGGCTGGTTATTATTGCCAACCACCCCATCGGTTCACTGGATGGTCTGGCGTTATTGAAATTGGTCAGCGAAGTACGGCGCGATGTAAAGATTATTGCCAACGACATGCTGATGGCTTTTGAACCGCTACATGAATTGCTGTTGCCGCTCGATAATATGACCCGCTCGGCTTATCGCCAAAGCTATAAGAACATCCTCAATACGCTGAACAATGAAGAAGCGGTGATCGTGTTTCCGGCCGGTGAAGTATCGCGCGCTAGCCCTAAAGGCATTCGCGATGGCCAATGGCAAGCCGGCTTCCTGCACTTCGCACGCAAAGCCAAAGCACCGGTTTTGCCGATCTTTGTATCCGCTAAAAACTCGCTGCTGTTTTACAGTGCTTCATTTATTTTTAAGCCATTTGCTACCGCCCTGCTCGCCCATGAAATGTTTAACAAACATTCCAGCGAAATTAAATTTCGGGTGGGCGAAGTCATTCCGCATCACGCGCTAGAATCCAATAAATTAGCGGACAAAGCGTTGATCAAACGCCTGAAAAAACATTTGTACAAGATCGGCAAAGGCAAGCAAGCGATCTTTGTGACGGAAAAAACCATTGCACACCCTGAAGACCGCAGCGCGCTCAAAAAAGAATTTAAAACGGCCACTCTGATCGGCACCACCCGTGATAACCATCGCATTTACTTGTGCGACTACCGCCAGCACCCTACGGTGTTACGCGAGATCGGACGCCTGCGTGAACAGACGTTTCGCCTGGTAGGCGAAGGCACAGGCAGCCGCCGTGACCTGGATAAATACGATCACTACTATCGCCACCTGGTGTTGTGGGATGAAGACAAGCTCACCATCGCCGGCGCCTATCGCCTGGGTGACTGTGCGAGCATTTTGCGTCAACAAGGTATTGGCGGTTTATATACGGCAGATTTATTTCACTATCGCGCCGGGGCCAATAATTATCTTGAACAAGCGATTGAACTGGGCCGTAGTTTCGTTAACCCGGAATATTGGGGCAAAGCCAGCCTGGATTATTTGTGGCAAGGTTTGGGCGCTTATCTGCAGCATCACCGCGAGGTGCGTTATGTGCTGGGTCCGGTCAGCATGAGTGCGACTTACCCCAAAGCGCTGCGCGACTTGTTGGTATTTTATTATCAGCGTTACTACCGCGCGCCAACGCCCCTCGCAGAAGGTAGTCATCCGCATTTTATCGAGCCGGAAATCTATCAAGCCTTTAGCGAAGCGTTTTCAACACTGGATCGCGAGCAAGGTTTTGAGTATCTGCAACAACAGTTTTCCGAGCAGGGTCACAAGCTGCCAGTGCTGTTCAAACAATACGCCGCTCTCTACGAAGACGGCGGTTATCAATTGCTGGCATTCAGTGTGGATTCGGATTTTGGCAATTGTGTGGATGGCTTGTTTATGGGCGATTTAACGCTGATGAAGGCCAATAAGCGTCAGCGTTATCTGACGCCGGCCGTCGCCACCGCGAAAGTCGCCTAGATCTTCCGGCGGGCGCTGTCCCGGCGCCCGCTGCGCTTCTTCACATTACTGTCTTCACACTCCTTTACGACCGAGCCACCCGGCTCGGTACCATCCCATGGCCTAAACCTCTACAATAGACGCCCTCACATCAATAAAGCAGCGCCAACGAGCCTGCCCTCCGATTTACGTCGTTTAACCAAGAGAGAGAATCAACCATGAAAATTGCATTGATGAATGAATTCAGCCAGGCGTCCAAGAATGCCATTGTCCTGCAACAACTGAAAGCCGTTGCCGCTGAGCAGAATCACACCGTTTACAACGTCGGCATGAGCGACGACAACGACCATTACCTGACCTACATCCACCTCGGCATCATGGCCAGCCTGTTGCTAAACTCCAAGGCCGTGGATTTTGTTGTGAGCGGTTGCGGCACCGGCCAGGGCGCACTGATGTCCCTGAACGCCCACCCGGGCGTAGTATGCGGCTACTGTATCGATCCCTCCGACGCCTACCTGTTCGCCCAGATCAACAATGGCAATGCTCTCGCGCTTCCCTTCGCCAAGGGCTTCGGCTGGGGCGCTGAGTTGAACATCCGCTATATCTTTGAGAAGGCATTTGGCGGCGTGCGCGGCCAGGGTTACCCGGCAGAGCGTAAAGAGTCCCAAGTGCGTAATGCGGGAATTTTGAGCGGCGTTAAAACGGCGTTGACGAAGGATTATCTGGAGGGTCTGAAGTCTCTTGATCCGGAATTGGTGAAGACGGCAGTGACCGGTGAGCGCTTCCAGGCCTGTTTCTTTGAAAATTGCCAGGATAAAGCGATTCTTGATTTCGTGAATGGAGTTTTGGGACGTTAATTTTCGTTCATTGAATTAGAACGAGCATAGCGGAGTTGGGGTGCGGGACACGCCGTGAACCCATCCATGGGGGCTCAGCACCGACATCCTGTCGGTGATGGTCCCGCACCCCAACTCCGCTATGCCCTCCGCGCCACCCGATATAAAGTTGTGTCACCTTTCTGAAGCCATTTTTATAAGTCTCTAGTGCTAAAACTGATCATCACCAGCCTTTTTGCTCCACTGTCTTAGTGATAAGCTCGCACCCACTAAGGGTTTACGAGCGATTGACATGCATATCCATATTCTCGGCGTGTGCGGCACCTTTATGGGTAGCCTCGCGCAACTTGCCAAAGCCCTCGGGCACCGCGTGACTGGCAGCGATGCCAATGTGTACCCCCCCATGAGTACCCAACTGGAGCAAGCTGGCATCGAACTGATGCAAGGGTTTGATCCTGTGCATTTGCAGCCGGCGCCGGATCTGGTGGTGATCGGGAATGCGATGAGTCGTGGGAACCCGGCAGTGGAGTATGTGTTGGCGCAGGGAATTCCGTATACGTCCGGGCCGCAGTGGTTGCGTGATTATGTGTTGCCGGGGAAGTGGGTGCTGGCGGTGGCGGGTACGCATGGCAAGACGACAACCAGCAGTATGTTGGCGTGGATTCTTGAGTATGCGGGTATGGCGCCGGGTTATTTAATTGGTGGGGTGACGAAAAATTTTCCGAACTCTGCGCGTTTGGGCGAGACGCCGTTTTTTGTGGTGGAGGCGGATGAATATGACAGCGCGTTTTTCGATAAGCGTTCCAAGTTTGTTCACTACAATGCGCGCACAGTGATCCTCAATAATCTCGAATTCGATCACGCGGATATTTTTCCGGACCTCGCGGCCATTCAAAAACAATTCCATCATTTAATCCGCACGGTACCCAACAATGGCCTGCTGATTTCTCCACAGGATGATCCCGCGCTGAATGAAGTCCTTGCGATGGGCTGCTGGACACCGCAACAGAAATTTTCAATTGATGGCGATACATCCGTCGAATGGTGTGCGGAATTATTAGCGCAAGATGGCTCGTCCTTTGTCGTTTTCCACGAAGGAAAACCCGTAGCGCAAGTGCATTGGGCGCAGACTGGTTTGCACAACGTCAACAATGGCTTGGCGGCGATGATCGCTGCTCGCCATGTCGGTGTAACACCAGAGATCAGCGCAAAAGCGCTGGAGCAATTCGCCGGCGTAAAACGGCGCATGGAATGTTTAGCCGATATACATAGCGTAAAGGTTTACGATGATTTTGCTCATCATCCTACCGCCATTAAAACCACACTCGCCGGCCTGCGCGCCAAAGTGGGGGACCAAAAAATTATCGCTGTGATCGAGCCGCGCTCCAACACCATGCGCATGGGTGTTCACAAAGATGCATTGAACCAGGCCTGCACCGACGCCGACGACGTACTCTGGTATCAACCACCGAATGTGGATTGGGCCATGGATGAAGTGGTAAATAAAAGTCCTGTTCCGGCAAAACTGGTTCACGACCTGGATGAATTGATTCACTGCGCGATTTCACTGAGCGAGGCTGATACGCACATTGTGATTATGAGCAACGGCGGATTTGGCGGCGTGCATCAGAAGATGATTGAGCAGCTAAAAAAGCACGCGCTGTAATCAATATCGTTTCATGTAAGACCAACAGTTTTAAGGACAGCGGGGAATTTGACCATGACACAACGTACCATCACCCTGGCCATGACCGGCGCATCCGGCGCGCAGTATGGTTTACGTTTGTTGCAATGTTTATTGGCAGCGGACTGCAAGGTTTATTTGCTGTTATCCAATGCGGCGGAAGTTGTGATTCGCACAGAAACAGATCTGGATTTACCGGAAACGCTCGACGAGCAACAGGCGATGCTCAGCGAATTATTCGGTGCGGATGAAGATCAGCTGCAAATTTTTACCAAGGATGACTGGTTTTCTCCGGTTGCGTCGGGCTCCAGCTCACCGACATCCATGGTCATCTGCCCCGCCAGCGGCGGTTGCCTTTCTGCGATTGCCCACGGCGCAAGCAACAATCTTATTGAACGCGCTGCAGATGTTGCGCTGAAAGAGCGCCGGCAACTGATCCTGGTGCCCAGGGAAACCCCCTACTCCGCGATTCATCTGGAGAACATGCTCAAACTCACACAACTCGGCGCCGTCATCCTTCCGGCGAGCCCAGGCTTTTATATGCAGCCACAATCCATCACTGAACTCATTGATTTTATCGTCGCCCGCGTTCTGGACCAACTAGGCATCGAACAAGACCTGATGCCCCGCTGGGGCGAAGATTGATATCGAATTCCGTCTGTAGGTCGGATTAGCGTAGCGTAATCTGACAACGATCTAACCAACATAATCAACCACTATGGCATTACCCAAATCAGTCAAAATCGTAGAAGTCGGCCCCCGCGATGGTTTGCAAAATGAAAAGCAAACCATCGCTACCGCGACCAAGATTCAACTCATCAATACTTTGTCAGAAACAGGCCTGTCTTATATCGAAGCCGGCAGTTTTGTAAACCCCAAATGGGTGCCACAAATGGCCGACAGCGCTGAAGTATTCGGCGGCGCCACTCGTAAAGTCGGTGTGACCTACGCTGCATTGACACCCAACTTGCAAGGCTTCGAGCGCGCACTCGCCGCACATGTTGATGAGGTTGCGATATTCGCCGCCGCCTCTGAAGCATTCAGCCAAAAGAATATTAACTGTTCTATAGCCGAAAGCCTTACGCGATTTACAGCACTGATGGATGCCGCACAACGCCATAACATACCGGTGCGCGGTTACATTTCCTGCGTTGTCGGCTGCCCCTACAGCGGCGCCGTGGAACCGGAAACGGTTACGCAAATAGCCCGGGACTTACTGGCAATGGGCTGCTATGAAATCTCGCTGGGCGATACGATCGGTATAGGTACCGCCGGGCAAGTCAAACGTTTAATTGAGTATCTTATGCAGGATATTCCCGTAGAAAAACTCGCGGTACATATGCACGATACCTATGGACAGGCATTGGCAAATATTTACGCAGCGCTGGAGTGCGGCGTTAGCGTCGTGGACAGCTCTGTCGCAGGCCTGGGTGGCTGCCCCTACGCGGCAGGCGCTTCGGGCAACGTCGCGACCGAAGATGTGATTTATTTATTGAATGGCCTCGGCATTGATCACGGTGTCGATCTGGAAAAATTAATTGCCGCCGGCAATAGCATCTGTGAATATCTCGGAAGAACCAATGGGTCCAAAGTCGCACAAGCTATCACACGGAAATACCAGGCATGATTGATGAATACCTTCCCGATGATATCGTCCAGGCAAAAATAAATCTGGAAACCGCACAAATACCCTGGCAAGACCTGCAACGTTTTTTCGCCGGCGGTAAAGCCATTTCCGTAAGTCCAAGCCTGGATCTCACCGAGGTTGCGCGGGTTATTGCCCGGGATCAATCCGCACAACTGAAACAGTGGATGGATGCCTCGCTGGTAGATAGTGTGACGGATAAGCAGGCGCAAATCTGGCATGAGCAGAATGCCATGGTCTGGGCTGTGGTGATAAAGCCTTGGGTACTCGTGCAGGAAGCCCCAAAGGAATAAGCAGCCCTTCATCAAAAGAAAAATCTTTAGCGGTTAATTATTAATAACGTTACAAGTCAGGAATTTTATATGAAGCCCATCTCTGCCGCCGGTGTCGGTATACGTTTTCTTTTCGCGTTGTTGTTAGTGTTCGCCACTTACAACCCCAGCGGCTATTCTTATTATCACTGGCTCTACGCTAATTGGTCGGCACTTACACCTTACATTGCGCTGGCAGGTTTAATTTTATTGATCGGCTGGGCTATATATGTGCGCGCCACTTTGCGTTCATTGGGGTTTGTGGGCTTGATACTGGCGAGTGCATTTTTGGCTTGCCTGGTTTGGTTGTTGGTTTATTGGGGCTGGATCAAACTGGATAAAGCGGGACCGATCACCTGGATCAGCGAAATACTGGTGGCTGCACTTCTCGCAGCCGGTATGTCCTGGTCCCATATCCGCCGGGCCATGTCTGGCCAGGTGGATATGGATGATGTGGATGAGAACTGACAGGTCAGTTCTCATGGCAAATTTAAATCACTGTCCTACCTTCGCGCTGATTTCCGCCAGCTTTTGACGCATCGCGTCATCTACTTCATGCGGTTTGATGCGCGAAATAATGTTTCGCAGAACTCGTATTTCATTTTGATCAATCACACCATCCTTCTCTGCGATGGCCAGAATTTTTCCCAGTTCATGCGCGTCCAGTTTTCCATCATTTGAAAAACACTGAATGGATTGAAACGACATTTCCAAATAATCGCGATTTTCACTCATCGTTGACTTCCTCTGCTGTTGAAAAAATATTATTTACCGGCAAGAGACCTATGCGTCTCTTGCCTCTCTGGGGCTGTCAGACAGAAAAACTTTCCCACAAGGATTCAAACTCCATCTGATACGCGGCCACCAACGCGGGCTCGTTAGTTACCAGAATATTTTCATGGTTTTTATCTGACGCACTGCGTGTCCAGTTGAAACTGCCATTGACCAGCGTGTGACGGTCGATGATAGCGAATTTATGATGCATATGGTGCTCGGTGTTATCCATCCTGACAGAAATTCCTTGCGCGGCCATATGCTCTACATCGCTGCCAAGATCCAGCGACTTATCATTATCCGTCAGTATCCGTACCGACACCCCGCGTTGATGTGCATCGCAAATAGCATCACACAAACGATCATCAGAAATGGTGAACACACTGATATCGAGAGACTGTCGCGCGCTGACACATAGGTCCAACAGCTTTCGGCGGCAATCGTCACCGGGGCTGAAGTGAGCACTATTCACAATGACCACTTGCGCATTGCGCGCCGTGTCCATGGTCTTCACGATTTTATCCAGCCACCCAAGAACGGCGATAGCAACATCACCGCCTTGCTTTATCGGTTCGCGCGCCAAGGCAAAGGCTTTGTTACGAATAAAACTGGTTTCATCCGCTTGCAATTGCGGCAATATTTCACGGAGCGCCAGGGTCTCCGCATGGCTTAATTTAAAATCGTCCAGGCTTTCTGTTAACCAGGATTCCAATTCATCCAGACGCATAGTCAGATCCTTTTACGTATACCAAAAAAGCCCTTTGCATTGAGAAAGGCGCAGTAAAAACCCATCAAAGCACCGAACAAATGCGCCTCGAATGAAATACGCGCATCCGTAGGCAGCACGCCGTAGATCAAACCACCATAAAAAAGCGCAACAAACAAGGCGATCAAAATATTAATAAATCGCCGCTCAAACCAGGCGGTAGCAATGCATAGACTCCACAAACCAAACACCCATCCACTCGCACCGATGTGAGTTGCCGGACGACCAAATAGCCAGACCAGGACGCCGCCTGCCACAATAATAAACAAGCTGTTAAGCAGGTAACGCCGAATCGAATGCACCAACACCAGGGCGCTGAAGATACAAAAACCCACCAGATTATTCAGCAGGTGCGCCGTGTTGCCATGCAGAAACGGCGCGGTAAATACAGTCCATAGGCTATCCAGGTGCCGTGGATATATACCAAACCGATTTAACTGATAATTCAGCAAAACATTCACGACATGCACGCCAATCATGAGCGCGCATAAATGCAGTATCAGTTTGAATTTATCGGGTATCTTTTTTGTCATTCGAGTTTGTCATTCGAAATCTTTCTGGTCATGTGCGATCTTTTTTGTCGAACCTTTCGATGGCTTTCCGGCAACTTCCGCCTCCAGCTGACGAAGCTGTACCAGAACATCTTGCATCTTCTCGTGGGTACGTAAATCAATATCCAGCTTTTTATCCATGCTGCGCACCAGTGGAAAGATGCTAATTTCAATCGTTTGTGCCAGGATGCGCAGGATTTTATCGATTCCGGGTACCGGTTGGTTAATCACTTCCACCTTGGGCGGCTGAACCGCACTTTTTTCACTTATGCTTTCCAGTAATAGTGCAATCCGCTGCAGCGAAGAACCGAAGTCGTCGTCGGGCTTTTTAACCTGATTGCCAGCCACAACCTGAGCGGTTGCGCCCAAATGTTTTATATTTTCCACCAGGTCGGCCAGTTGCACGACAACGCGCGCACCCACATCAGCATCTGCACCACCAATCGCTTTATTACGCAGGAAGTCTTTCTTGATCTGTTCCCAACGAGCTTTCTGTTCGGCCGTCATATTGCCACGCAATTCGGCCAGTTTAAGCAGGTTACTTTCTGCGCCGGTGGTCAACAACTGCGCCTCGCCCAGATAGTGATCAGCAATCATTTGCATCATTTCATTTTCATTCATGACGGCCGATACTTTCTCGGTCATCTTATTCATGTTGCGATAACTGCCTTGCAACTTGAATGGCGGCTCCATGCGATATTTGTCATCCTGCGCAGCCGAGGCGATGTACTGTTGGTTGATCTTCAGGACGACGTCCTGAATGACGAATAATTTTTTCATTACCGCCGTGATTTCATTAATCTCCGCACCGCTGTATTGATGACGCAAATCGGTGGTAGCTACCTGCTCGCCCTTGGCCATTCGAATGAGTTTATACACATCATCCATATCGCGTAACGCAAGCGGAGCCAGCACAGGATTGGAGGTCATGGCATTCTCGATGTAACTCAACGCAAACTGTTCCTCCATACCACCGAGAATGTCACCCAAGTTGTAAATATCCGCCCGGTTGGCCAGCATGTCGGGCACTTTGAAAGCCTCACCGGTTTCGGTATAAGGATTGCCCGCCATCACCACACAGAATTTCTTGCCGCGCATATCGTAGGTTTTGGTTTCGCCTTTCCATACACCTTCGATACGACGCGAACCGTCGCACAACGAAATAAATTTTTGCAAAAATTCTGAATGCGTGTGTTGGATGTCATCGAGATAAAGCATCACGTTGTTACCCATCTCCAGTGCCAGGTTCAATTTATACAGCTCCTGACGGGAGGTAGAGTTCGGTGCTTGCTCCGGGTCCAATGACAATACATCGTGGCCTAAAGAGGGACAATTGATCTTCATAAAAATCAGCCCGAGGCGGTTCGCAACATATTCCATCAAGGTCGTCTTACCGTAGCCCGGTGGTGAGATCATCATCAACAAGCCCATAAGATCGGTACGCTTATTCTCACCGAGCGATCCCATTTGTTTCGCCAGGTTATCACCGATAATCGGCAGATAAGATTCGTTGATTAATCGGTTACGTACAAACGAGCTCAGGGGTTTGGCTTTGAATGTATCCAGACGCAACAGCTTTCGCTCTTCGTTAACGATGTCCTGGCGGATCTGTAAATAACGCTGGTAGCCGGGCACAACTATTTGGTGATGATGTTCAAGACGCTGCAAAAAATCATCCAGCGAATAAACCAGACGGCGCTCACTCAGCGTCACATGTTCACCGAGTAATCCTTCCACGGTCAGCTCAAGATCTACTTCTGTGAAACGCCGGTCCAGTCGCTCATCAGCATTGATCAACGCAACCGCTTCGGGAATATAACGCGCGATCTTGTGCAGTTGTTTTTGTTGAACGAGCGCATGCAACCAGGTATTCGTGAGCTTCCAACGTTCCGCAGGCCAGCCATGCATTTTTTCCAAGGCACTGTGAAACTGCCGCCAGGTGGCATCCTCTAGCGATTGCTTCAGCTCATCGAGCAGTTGTCGGGCATATTTGCTGCCAATAAATTCTGTCCGTTCACGCGTAAGCTCCTCAACCAGGTACTGCGCCGCACGTTGAATGCTTACTTGATCCGCTGGCAGCGGATGCTGGCCCACGTATCCGGTTAAACAATCGGTCACTTCTGCCACAAGATCATTTAATGCCTGTGATTGGCCAAAGGTTAGTTGTATTTGTTTGGCAGACTGCGCGCGCTCTTTCCAGGTATCGTGAGGAATAGGATCACGCCCCGGACTGACTTTGGGTTTGCGTTGGTAACTGCTATTAATATTGGCCCAGAAAATTTGCGCAACGGCGCGACTTAACGGATCGAACCTCAACAGGTCCGCACGATCAATTGCTGGAATCAATGCCTTAAGTAAAAGCGTGGCATCGTGATCGTGGATACCTTTTTGATAGCCTTCTTTGTAACGCGGTGCGGCGAATTCACGCACCAGTTTCAGCAGTTGCTCATCATCCAGAAGCGCTTGGTGCAGCTTATCCCAACTCAAATTTTCGCCATTTTCCTGGGCCGCCTTGAGTATGAGGGATGCCAGATACTCCGCTCGGTAAACCTGTTCCGACTCTGACGCCTGCACCATGCTCCAGAATTCCCGCAGAGCTAACAACTCGGCATGCTTGACTGGCTCAAAATAATGGGTACCGGTGAGATGAATATTCAATTCGCCTTCACGCGGAATAATGGTCAGGTCAAGCTCCTGGGTGTTGACACTGAATTTATGTCGCGGCCCTAACTTGATGACATTGCCGCCCTCTTCAAAGATATCGGTCTTGTCGCGCAATGCCCGCAAAGCCTGACCTTTCACCGCCTTGAAGCGGGAATCGAGATCATCAGCCGCAATCGCGTTATCAAGTTCGCGCAATTGTTCAACCAAATCGCGAACCTTCAGCACCAGCGCATCCGATGCAAAATAGGTATTCAATTCGTCTGGTTTAGTCAGACTAAGCGAGCGCTTCTCAATACTTTTTAATATTCTGGAGGCTGCATCGGTAACGGTTTGGGCTTTCCGCTGCCGCTCGTCCAGCAGGCGTTGTTTATGCTCCTGAAAGGATTCATAAACCTCTTCACGCTTACTCATGATGTCCGCGAGGAACTGATCATACTCGCTGAACTGCCCTTCGATTTCTTCGAGCTGCACCAGGGTTCGCGACAGTTGTTCATCGCAACGATCCGGTGTAGTCGACAGGCTCAGCGCATGGGTGATGCTTTGCGAGAAGAGTTTAAATTGTGCGGCAAACTGGGCAACTGCTTCAGCGGAACCAAAGTTTTTCTCCCGGTGCCGCGCGTTGGCTTTGCTTTGATTCAGGCGGGAATAGACTTCCGAGATCGCATCAACAATACGCGTGCGCACTGTCGCGTCCTGTACTTTCAGGGTGCCCATCAACTCCGATAATAAGTCCAGCCCCGCCGCGGTAGATTCTATAACTTCCAAAACCGGTGCCAGGGTTGCACTGGTTGTCGCCAGTTCAATATCGTTATTGATGGACTCTATTTTTTGTAGATAGGGCGTTAATGCCTGCTCGTCAGACAGAAAATGAACCGTCTGTTCGCTCAAATTATCATTGATGTCCGCGAGCTGTTTATCCAGCTCGGCAATGCGCGCGTTATCGATGTAGCGATACTCGCGAATAGTCGCCAAGTGGCCACGCTGTTTGCGCAGACGACTCAAAGCGTCCACGTACTCCTCTGCCAGGGTCCAATTTTCTGGCCGCACGGATTGGAGTAAACGCTCCTGCTCGGCCTCCGCTTGGGTCATGGCTTTGGCGGACTGTTGTCGAATACTTTCAACTTTTTCAAACTCATCGATCACCAGCTCAGCGGTGGCAGCAATATCTTTCATTACCGCCGCAATCGCCTGGGTTTCGCTTTCATTCACCCAGTAGTAGCTATCAAAGATTTTCCTGGCCGCAATACTCAACTCTTCATACAGGCGCAACGAAACCGATTGGTTATTGATCAAGCGCGCGATGCTGTAGAAATCAGAAATACCGCGCACTAATTCGGTATTTCCGATGCGCCCATAAAAGGTCTGACTCGCTGGCGCTTGACTGGCATATTCAACGCTTTGATAAGGCGTCTGCCAGATTTGCATGGGATGCACACGTGTGGGCTCTTTTTCAGCAGAGAAAATAACAACCTTGCCATCCTCAGAGAGCGCATAGCCGTTGCCAAAAATAGGATTCTGTAACACCTTCTGAATCAGGTTGTAAGCGAAGAGCCCGACGATACCATCTGCCGGTTCATAGAAAATATAAAGCACGTCTTCGCCATTGGGCGAGTGAATCATGCGCTTGAAACGAAACGCCTGGGTATCTTCGTCGAAGGTTTTATATTCACCCGATTGCAGGTAATAGCCGCCGGGAAAGATGATGCCGTGATTTTCAGGTAACTGCACACAGGAATTGCCCAGCTGATCCATACGCACGACGGTTTGCGTCATCGTATTAAAAATCAGGTAACGCCATTGTTCCTCGCGATACGGACGAATTTTTAACAGGATTAAACTACCCACAGCAGCGTAGGCAACATCGGCGTCATCAAGGGATTGTGTTTTATCTTCCACTGGTTCGCGATAAATGCCCAATCCGTCTTCAGTATTATTTTCAACCTTGATAGTCAGATCCCCACCAATGGTTTCAACAAAAACCTTATCCAGAATATTAAGGTGAGGATGTCGCCCATGGACAGCATGTTCGCGCGTGGCTGTCACCCATTCAAAATCGTATGCGGGAGGCAACTCGATGTCTCGCTCGCCGCGATTATCAATATATTTGACCTGCTTCCCGTCAGGTGACAACGACCAGCGAAATACGCGGATATCGTCGAGCCGCTCACCAATTTGAAATCCGGCTAATAATTTCCCATGATTGATACTGAGCTTGATGAGCTTGGTGTGCTTGTAGTAACGATAAAGCTCTTCAAAATCATTAACGAAGCCTTGCTCAGATAAGAAGGCGTTGGCCAATGGAATTTCATCCATCTCATAGCCATCATCCGCCTTACGTGCAGTAAAGAGTGCAAATACGTCTTCAACACGGGTTTCTTTTTTTAGCCCGATAAATACGTTGTAGCCAAACAGCAGATAGTCGCCTACCTGGACAATATCGCGTGGAATGCAATTATTTTCAGTGCGCACCCGGACTCGCGCAATCACACTCATTTCGGACGTGCCGAACTCTTCGAGACGCGCTTCGTTTAGCGCACGTATGCGTGCCTCGAGAGTGTGCCCCTGCTCCAGCAAACGCTTGCGGATAATCTCATAAGCGCCACCTTCTGCAACGGCGTTGTCGACGAGTTCATTGGCAGGGGCTTGCTGCACCATTTTATGATCCTTTAAATCCAGTGGCATCTTGGGGAAATAGCGAGGCGAGCTTCACCGCTGAATCACAACGGTGAAGCTCCAGGCATGATAATAATTACTCTTGAACCACATCCGCCTTGACAGGCTCAGCTGCTTTACCTTGTACCAGCCGATCCAATACTGCAGTTAATACGCCGCTCTTGCTGGCGAGGCCGTCAATCGCCTTGCCAATAGACAGGGACTTGGCAAAGTTATCAAAGAAATGTGCTTCACCACCAACGATATCGATATGCGCTTTCTGCAATGCAATTGCCAGAACCTCCGCATTTTCCTTGGCGATTTCCTTACCGGCTTCAATACTTGCCAGAGCTTCCTTGAAGGCGGTTTCCAGACTCATGCGGAATTCTTCGTGCTCACGCGCCTGCGCACTCATCGCATTCATCGCATCAAACTTCTCAACCAAACCGGCTGCTTCAGCTTTGAACTTCTCGCGCGTTACATCCGCTTCGGCCAAGCCAACATCTTTGCGCGCCTTGGCTTCCGATGTACCTTTCGCAGCGATAACCTCCGCTTCCGCCATACCCTTGGCATTAATCACTTCTGCTTCAGCTTTGCCTGCATCCGCTTCTGCTGTGCCTTTCACACGAATCACATTGGCTTGAGCAACGCCTTCTTTCTCCAAAGCATCGGCTTTGGCTTCCTGAACCTTGGCATCTGCAAGTCCTGGCGCAGCGCGTTCAGCCTGGATACCTTCAGCCATTTTCTTCATCGCTTCAGCCTCCTTGGCAGAAGCATCCAGCTTGGCTTGTGCAATAGTCGTAATCTCTACCGCTTTATGCTTGGCAGACAACTCTTCTGCTTCGGCCGCTTTTACTTGTTTAACTTTCTCTTCATCGGCTTTAGCTTCTGCCGCCAACACCTGCACTTGTTTCTTGCGATCGGCATCGGACACTTCACGCACTTCTTTAATACGCTCTTCTTCAATGGCCACTGTCTTATCGACCACTACCCGCTCGCGAATAACATTGGCAATTTCTTTCTTCTGTATTTCAATAGCCTTTTCAGCTTCAATCGTTTGCAGCTCTACCTCGCGCTTGCGCGCAACAATTTCGAGCTCGCGAGCTCGCGTAACCTTTTCTTCCTCAATAGCGACTGCACGCAGACGATTCTGCGCAGCCACTTCAATCTCCCGTTGCTGATTTTCCGTCTGTACGGACAACTCTTGAGCAACCTGAATCGCAGTCTGTTCGTATTTTTTACGCTCTTCTTCCTGAACCTTTTTTGTTTCCGCCTCTTCGCGCGCACGAATGGTGGCAATTTCACGTTGCTGACGGGCTTCCGCATCCGCTTGCTGACGATCCAACTCCAACATAGCCTCTGTGGTTTCTACATTTTTCTTCTTGATTGCCAGCTCTTCATCACGTTCGAGGATGTTGGTACGGACATTTTGCGCAGCTGTCAGCTCAGTGATCTTCTTGATACCTTCGGCATCAAGAATATTGTGAGGGTCAAGGGAGGATTTCGGCGTTTGTTCGATATAGTCGATAGCCACGTCTTCCAGCACATAGCCGTTCAAATCATCGCCAATAACCTGGATAATTTTTTCACGAAACTGCAAACGATTTTCAAATAACTGAACAAACTCAATTTGCTTGCCGACAGTCTTTAAAGCTTCAGAGAACTTTGCTGAAAAAAGCTTATCCACGGCCTCTATGTCAGACGCGCGATCAGCACCAATAGATTTGGCAACCCGCAACACATCCTCTGCCGTTTCATTAACGCGCAAATAAAATGCTACGCTGATGTCAGCGCGCATATTATCTTTACAGATCAGGCCATCACGCCCACGGCGATCCACATCCAATGTAATCAATGAAATATTCATTAATTCTTTTTTGTGGATAATCGGGTATACCAGCGCGCCGGTAAAATGAATCTTGGGTGTTGAGCTCATGTCATTAACAATAAGCGCAGTGCCTTGGGCGACTTTTATGTAAAACAGCTTATAAAAGAAAGCTAACCCAAGGATGATTAATACAATAATTCCTACACCCAGAATAATAGGGGATGCAATGGCCAAGTCGATGTTCATAGTCACTCCTTTTTTCTTTTTACCAATATAAATAGATCAAATGTAAATAGTGTCGCTATCGGCCACTACAATGAAGGTTTCCCCAGAAACTCCTGTTCTGAGATAACACGATACACATACAGCTCTGGCAAATATTCCAGCAATACAACACGGTCACCACGATGGAATTCTGTGTTCCCCATAGCGCGTGCCTTAAGAATTAATCCTGCACCGCCATCTGCCAGCGTGACCTCACCAAATTGTGCATTGACAACCGATGAGCGAACGATAGCTACCTGCCCCAAAACGCGCTTTATCGTTTCCTGCTGGGTCTTATGAAAAAACGGCCGTAGTGGCTTAATGACCAGAGCCGTCAACATGACGCCGATATACAACGACCCCGCCAGCGCAGGTAAACCCAGCAATAAACGAAGGAAACCCGAGGAAAACAAAGGCGTTAAAAAATACACCAGGTAGTAGCAGATCAACCACCCGAAGAGCACCACCAGACTAATAATGATCGTCACCGGCACGCCGTGCAATCCGAACCGCATCATAAGGCCCGTCAATGCATTGGCGTTGGAGATATCACCCTCAGCACTGATGTCCATATCAAAATCCAGCAATGAGATATCAAACACACCGAGTATGGTGAACAACCAGTAAATCACTACAACGATCAGCAGTATCGTGAAGAATATCGTCGGAAATGAAGCCACAATCTGGTAGAACGGCCTCATCCCTTCACTCAAGAGAACCGCGAACATCTTCACCTCCTGTTTATTCGATGAGCAATGGCTGGCGATTATCTTACGATGATTTTTTGTTCTTCAGGCGAGTCAAAATATCATCCACGCTCGCCCCGTTAGGCGCGATACCGGCCGCTTCAAGTTTTGCTTGCAATGAGAACTCGGGGGTATCCTGAGCCAATTCGCTGGCAGCGCTGATCTGTGCATCTTTCAGCGCTTGCCTTTCTTTAATGCGCTCAAGTGAGTCCATGGCGGTGCGCAGCTTTGAGTTGGAGCCACTATGACGCTCAGCAACGGCCGATTGCGCGCGCTGTACATTTTCTGTGGCCTTGACCGTATCCACCTGCTGTTTTAAGCGCTTGATATTTTTCTCGGCTTGCTGAATAGCAAAACGTAATTTGGTCGCGCTTTCTGCATAACCCTCGTGTGCTTCTTGCTCCGAAGCCAGCTGATTTTCCAGTTCGGCAACTTTTTCGGCCACCTCTCGAGCCAGCGGCTCATCGCCCTTCTCAAGTGCTTTCAGCGCATAACCTTCGTGCTCTTCAATGGCCTTTTTGTTTTTTTTGCACTTTTCTTCAGCCAGTTTCTGGCGCGCCATAATTTCTGCCAGACTGTCTTTGGAACGCTTCAACTCTTCCGAAGCGTCACGCACCTCTTGATCCAGAATCCGCAATGCCTGGCTGTCAACAACAGCTTCACCGGCTTCATTTACACCACCGCGCAGGGCGGTAATCATCTTTGCCCAGATATTCATAACTCACCCCTTAAGCTGCAACAGATTCTTTTAAATACTCGCTGTAGGCCTCAGTAGCCTGAATAACGTTGGAAGCGAGCACTTCAATTTCAAAAAGTACATTCTGCAAGCTCGATGCGGAACTCAAGGCACCGAACATGTGATAACAATCGTCGCCATCCATATGATCAAGACTGATCGTGGATAACGGAAAATATTTGTGCGTACGCAATACCGCCTCATTAAAACGGTCCGCATTTTTTACATCAGAAGCAGACCACAACATAGCTTCCACGATGATTTGCTCTCCCGATACCGTGAGAAAAACGGGTAAATCTCCATAATCAAACATCACTATGTGCAAAGCCGGGGAGACCCCGTCAATCAATTCCACCTCGGCACGCTTACCAACAAACATATCTGCCTTATAAAGTGCTTCGTATAGACTTGTCGTAGTCCAGCGAGTCATATTGTCTGTCATTGGTTGTTCTCCTTTCATGAGAGTAGAGCCATTGGTTGAAAGCAGCCCCAAGGGTTCGCGCAATTCCTTCTCGTATGCCGTGAGCTGGGCCGTATTTTCCGGAAGTATCCACACCTCCTTCTTAACCAGGCCCTGTTCGCGCAAACGTTTGCGGTATTCCCGCTGGTAATGTGCTGATGATTTTGGCTGCATGAAAGGCACTCTACTCTCTTACATGTAATGAGTCAAAATATTACATGTAATAAATCAATCACAGAACGTCTTATGCAAACGATTGATTCGTAACGTATTAACAACGGCAGAGAGGAAAAACCGTTGATTTTAATGTCGTTTAGACATTCTTATAGGAGATTAAATAACAAAAAGATCTAGGAGTCGCTTTCATTGCTTCTTATGGTGCAACTCCCAGTTCTCCAATTTCTTCCGCTCACTTTTCCGCAGCAACACATAGGTCGCTCCACCGGCGCCATGCTGTTTCTGGGCAGAGTGAAACGCGAGTATTTCCGGAAATTGAGGCAACCAGTGCGCAACGCAGCTCTTTAGTAGTGCCGGCTGCTCACGCCCCTCACCTTTACCGTGAGTAATCAACGCACAGCGAATGTCGTTGGCCATGCAATCCCTGATAAATTGATATACCGCCAGGCGCGCCTGCTCGACCTTCATCTGATGCAGGTCGAGGCGCGCGTCGATTTGGTATTTACCCAGTCGCAAGTTTCTATAGACTCCGTGCTGCACACCGTCGCGCTTGAATTCCAATATGGATAAAGGATCAACCGGCTCAACATATTCCCCCGAGAGAAAGTTTTTGTCGCGCGGCCCTTCAGCGAGAGCGGCCTTGCGGCGGGAGCTAGCGTTCAATTTGTCGGCATGACCAGGCGCCAGGGGAACCGTCTCCGGCACCCGGATTGGCTCGACATCCCGCATCTGTTTTGTGAACAACTCGTGATCTTTGTCTTTCTCGTTCATCAACCCACCCTCCAGCAGCGAAGCCGCGCTTTTAAATCATGCGCAGCCGCTATAATCGACTACAGCTATCGTTCAACTCTTCGATGGCACTCGACTTATTATGCCCGAGATGATTCAGCGCAAGCCATGCTGAATTTACTGTTGTTTTCCCACACATCGGTGAAGCTATGTGGAGTAATTTTTCTATCGCACTGGTCACCTTGCTGCTGGTACTGGTTGCAGTTTTTCT
Organism: uncultured Cellvibrio sp.; assembly: GCA_946886255.1. Next base: position 21,789 of record CAMPIG010000019.1, read on the forward strand.
GTGGGCCGTGGCTGTGTTTGCCGCAGGCGACGGTATTCCGCTGGGCAACGTTGATATGCATTTGGCGATTCGCAACCTGTTCTTCTGTCTCGCCGCCTTCATTTTGTTGTGCATCACAGCACAGCTACCCATCCGCCGCCCTATTATCGTCAAGCTGATGGTGGGTTTCGGCTTGCTGTTTCTCGGCGCCTGGCAAGAACTGCTCAACACACTGGTCCACAGCGATTGGCTGCTGGTACGCTGGCTAGAGATGGTGGGCTTGCCCGGTGGAACACTGGCCGCATCGCTGGGTCTGTTTGAATTGGGCAAAGCTTATCGATTGAACCGCCTTTTATTGGGGAGTTATCGCAAGATTGAGCATAGCCTGGCGACGGTGGATCAATTAACCCAGCTATATAATCGTCGCTATTTTTTTGCTACTTGCCCGGATTTAATGCTATCCACCCAACATCACGACGAGACGGCTGCACTGATTACCCTGCGTATCGCCAACCTGCAGGAAACCAATCGCAATCTGGGATATCAGGCTGGCGACGCCGTATTGACCCAGGTGGCTCGTGTATTACTTCGCCACACGCGCAGCCATGACATCGCCGCTCGCCTCAGCGGGCGCCGGCTCGCGATGTTTTTACCCAATACCACCCCCAAAGATGCCGAAGAAATCGTGCAACGGCTGCTCATGCATGTGGAACATATTGGAATCACGAATGATGCGGGGGAGGAGATTGTCCAGCGAATCGATATTGAATATGTCGTCTGTTGTGCCGAAACGGGAGAGACGTTCGAGGAATTAATGCAGCGAGCACGCCGAAATTTATTGATGCTTGAGCATTAGCAGACTGTTAACTAAAGAGCCCAGACCAATCCGGGCTCTTTCTGCGCGTATTATTTGCTAGCGCGATTGCGGATTAACTCATCCACTACAGCGGGATCAGCCAGCGTGGATGTATCACCCAGACTATCCAACTCATTGGCAGCAATCTTGCGCAGGATGCGGCGCATGATCTTACCCGAGCGAGTCTTGGGCAGCCCCGGCGCCCACTGAATTATATCTGGCTTGGCGATGGCACCAATCTCCTTAACACAGAGCGCGATTAATGCTTTACGCAAATCATCCGAGGGCTCTACGCCGCTCATCAATGTCACGTAGGCATAAATGCCCTGGCCTTTAATATCGTGGGGATAACCTACTACTGCCGCTTCAGCAACAGCATCATGCAACACCAGGGCACTTTCCACTTCCGCCGTTCCCATACGATGGCCGGAGACATTCAGCACATCATCCACACGACCGGTAATCCAATAATAACCATCCGCATCCCGGCGAGCGCCATCGCCGGTGAAGTAGTATCCAGGATAAGTACTGTAATAAGTATCGATACAGCGCTGGTGGTCACCATAAACGCTGCGAATTTGACTGGGCCAAGCGGCTTTGATTGCCAGGTTACCTTCACCCGCCCCTTCAATCTCCTTACCTTCGGGATCGAGCAGGACCGGCTGCACACCAAAGAAAGGCACAGTTGCAGAACCCGGCTTGAGATCAATAGCACCCGGTAACGGGGTCAGCATATGCGCGCCGGTTTCGGTCTGCCACCAGGTGTCCATGATCGGACAGCGACTGTCGCCTACCACTCGGTAATACCACTCCCAGGCTTCAGGATTGATGGGCTCACCCACCGAGCCCAGCAGCTTCAATGAAGTGCGGGAGGTTCTAGTGACCCAATCATTACCGGCGCCCATCAGTGCGCGAATGGCGGTTGGTGCGGTGTAAAAACTATTAACTTGATGCTTGTCGATAATCTGCCAACAGCGCGAGGCGTCAGGGTAAGTCGGCACACCCTCAAACATCAAGGTGATTGCACCATTTGTCAGCGGACCGTAAACAATATAGCTGTGGCCTGTCACCCAACCCACATCAGCGGTACACCAATAAACATCACCTTCCTGGTAATCAAAGACGTATTTATGGGTCATCGCCACTTGTAACAAGTATCCAGCGGTCGTGTGCAGCACGCCTTTCGGCTTGCCGGTTGACCCTGATGTGTAGAGGATAAAGAGGGGATCTTCAGCATCCATGACTTCCGGTTCGCAAACATCGTTCTGCTGATCAACCAGGTCGTGATACCAGATATCGCGCTCTTCGCTCCACTGAATTTCACTGGCCGTACGACGCACCACCAGACAAGTATGGACAGCGGGGCAGGATATCAGCGCAATATCGGCATTTTTTTTCAGCGGGACTTTTTTGCCACCGCGAACACCTTCATCGGCCGTGATGACAACCTTGCAATCCGCATCAAGAATGCGGTCCTTGAGTGCCTCCGGGGAGAAGCCCCCAAACACAACAGAATGAACTGCGCCGATGCGCGCACAAGCCAACATGGCGTAGCTGGCCTCGGGAATCATCGGCATGTAAATGCATACCCGATCCCCTTTTTTAACGCCGCGAGCCCGCAACGCATTAGCTAATCGACAAACCTCTGTGTGCAATTCCGCATAGGTAATCAGTTGATCTTCGGCGGGATCATCACCCTCCCAGATAATGGCAGTCTGGTTCGCTCGCTGAGGCAGATGTCGATCAATACAATTCACGCTGACATTGAGCTTGCCATCGATAAACCAGGCAACGTCACCTTTATGCAGATCACTTTTAGTAACCTGACTCCAGGGTTGTTGCCAGGTCAAAAACTGCTTGGCCTGCTCAGCCCAAAAAGTATCAGGTGAATTAACCGACTCAGCGTACATTGCGCGATAGCGCTCAAGATCAATCGCAGCACTAGTCTTGAAATGTTCGGAAACGGGATAAAGATGGACGTCGGACACAGTGATATCTCCCTGCCGTTATTTTGTTATTGGACAGACCCAAGTTAAGGGGAACTAGCTTAACAGCTGATTGAGGCAGCGACAATGACAACGTTGTCTGATGGTCCACAACACTTCCACAGAAATCCCGACGATAGAATCAGGTTGCCTCGATAGACATCAAGGCGTTTCCGGACCCTTTGGTCCTTCTCGACCCAACCGCTCAAGTTCTTCCTGATAGGCCTCGAGATCCTCCCAATCGTATTGGGTTCCAGCATTAAGATCTTGCGGGTGCTTGGCACGCTCTTTTGCCTGTTCCTGCAAGCTGTGATCCTTATGTTCGTCTTCCTTCTCATTAAGGTTCTCGTAACGCTTCAACGCCAAATCACTACGTCCCGGCGGCATAGTGGGATGCTTATTGGTGTCCCGCTCCTGATCTCGTGTAGCTGTTGTGGATTTTATGCGTTGTTCTTCGGAGGGTTTCTCGTGTTGATCCGACATGGTTCAGCTCCTTCGTATCTCTAGATAGCGTTAGGGAATCTTTGAGTTTCGACACCACGAAAAGCAAAGATTCACCGCGCCAGTAAAGATAACGGGACACTATACAAAAGGGCCGCTAAACGGCCCTTGAAGGAAAGCGGATCGAGTTAATTAAAGAAAATCAGGCAACTTGCATAGGAATGGTGTTTGTTGTGCGTTCAACGCGATTGTTTTCGTCAAGATATACCAGTTTGGGCTTGTAATTGATCAGCTCAGCTTCGCTGTATTGACCGTAGGTAGCGATGATAACCCGATCACCCACCTGAACTTTGCGCGCTGCCGCGCCGTTCATGGAGATGGTGCCAGAGCCCGGCTCTGCCAGAATGATATAAGTATGAAAACGCTCGCCGTTATTTACGTTGTAGATGTCGATTTGCTCGAATTCCCGCAAGCCAGCCAACGCCACCAGGTCGGCATCAATCGCGCAGGAGCCGTCGTACCAGAGCTCCGCCTGGGTGACTTTGGCCATGTGCAACTTACCTTTCAACATTTGTGAGAGCATGACACTCCTCCTGC
>CAMPIG010000020.1 GCA_946886255.1 uncultured Cellvibrio sp.
TAGATAAAGTGGTTGGATATTATCGGGCAGGTCGCCAGAGCCGGTATTGGAGGTGCACACCAGCAAAATTTCACTCTCATCACGTAGAATGTCACTGACATCTGCCTGGAAATTTACCGTCACCGTGTGATGTAACTGACGCAATTCAGCCGCCACCGCCTCGGCTACCGTCTCCGCAGTACCCATGACGCTACCGACCAGAATCTGGATGGAAGCCATACGAAAAGCCTTTAGCAAAAATCGGATGAGGCATGATAGTGGGTTTTAGCGGGATCGCAAACCAGCGTCAGCTTACGCATACATGGTATTTAAACCGCTCCGCCATACCCCAACTGCCGCCACGCCTCATACACCATCACCGCTACCGCATTGGATAAATTCATGCTGCGGCTATTCGCCTGCATCGGGATGCGCAAGACCTGCTCTGGTGGCAGGGATTCGCGGATGCTGGCGGGTAGTCCCCGCGTTTCGGGACCAAACACTAAATAGTCGTTATCGCGAAAGCGGGCATCGCTATGGGTTTGGGTGCCCTTGGTACTAAGTGCGAAGAGGCGGTCGGGTTGGGCGCGGTCGAGGAAGTCCTGCCAGTGGCAATAGCGCTTTACATCCTGCCATTCCGCGTAGTCCAGGCCAGCACGGGCCAGGCGTTTGTCATCCAGCTCAAACCCCAGTGGCTCAATTAAATGTAAGCCGCACCCGGTATTCGCTGCTAATCTGATGATATTACCGGTGTTTGGCGGGATCTCCGGTTCAAATAAAACAATGTGGAGCATTTGGCAAAATTACCTGTCTGGTCTAAGGTTATGTTAATGGTTATGTTTATGGCGTCAATTATAACTAATGGTTATTAGTGGTTGCGTCCGTTAAAAACATTCCTGTGTGGCGCATTATTCAACGATGAGCTACATTATTTAAAAATAATCTGCCAGCGAGGCAATCTTGTTGAAGCTGTTTCGTGCGACAAAGCGTCAGAACGAGGTGATCGGTGTCGAATTTGGCGCTGAAGGCGTGGCCTTCGCCCATATTCAGCGCTTAGCTACTCAACAACCTCAACTGGCCCACTGCGAATTTCTTCCCTGTAATGCCGATGATGACCCGGCTGATATTCTTAAAAGCCGCTTGGCGAAACTGGGGTTGTTGCGCCTGCCATGTCATCTGGTATTACCCCCCGCAGAATATAACCTCCTATTGGGTGAAGCACCAAAAGTGCCGGCGGAAGAGTTGGCGGAAGCCTTGCGCTGGCGGGTTAAAGATCTCATCACCTTCCCGGTTGCTGAAGCCATTATCGATGCCTTTTTATTGCCCGAGGACAGTGCCCGTGGCAGCAGTCGTATGGCCTATGCAGTAGTAGCGCAGCGTAAAAATATTGAGGCTTTAGTTGTGCGAGCACGTGCAGCGCAGTTGTCGTTTGATGTCATTGATATTGCCGAACTGGCGCTGCGTAATTTGGCAGAGGCCTGTTGCGATACCCAACGTGGCGTCGCCTTGGTGAAGTTGGGACAGGGTGGCGGCAGCTTACAGATTTTGCGCAACGGTAACCTCTATCTCTCGCGTCAATTTTCCCTGGCTTACAACGCCGGCCTGTTGGATGACTTGCCAGCCGATGCATTGGTGCTGGAGTTGCAGCGTTCACTGGATTATTTCGAGCGCCAGTTGCGCCAGTCACCGCCCAGTCACGTTTATATCTGTGGTGAAAATGTCACCGAAGATAAATTGACGGCTGACATTAAAAACAGTTTGCCCATATCCATCCGCTTGCTGTCTTTGCAGGAGGGCTTGCAGATTAACGATGACATAGCTGAGCACAACTTGTCGTTGTGTTTATCTGCCGTAGGCGCAGCCTTGCGTCAAGACCGGGTAGGGGAAGTTTGATGCAGCAGATCAATCTCTATCGCCCGGAATTCCGCCCCAGCCGCGAACCCTTGCGCAGTGTGCATATGCTGTGGGGGCTGGTCGCGTTGATTTTTTTACTGAGTTTTTATTCCGGGTTTACCTACCAGGGCAACTCGCGCCTGCAACAACAATTGACGGAGGAGCAGGCACTGTTGGAGTCACAGCAGTTAGCGTTGCAGAAATTATCCTTGCAACAAACGCAAAACCAGCCAGCGCAACTGGACGCGGAGATTGAGCGGTTACAGCAGGAGATTGAACGCCGGCAACAAATCCTGGCGTTAATCACAGATCAGGATTTTGGTAATACCAAAGGTTTCTCAGCGCATATCCAGGCAATGGCGCGGCAATCGCTGGAGACGTTGGCACTGGAAAGTTTCTCGCTAAAAAGTGGTGGTAATTATGTCGAGCTGGCGGGAAAAACCCGTAAACCGGATCAAGTGCCTTTGTATTTGCAGCGTTTGCGTGCTGAAGACAGTTTCAGCAAAACGCGTTTTGGTGTGTTGAATGTCGAGCGCGATGAGCAAGATGCCTATATGTTGCAATTTCAGGTCGCCAGGCCTGTGTCAAAGGAGAAGAAATAATCATGTTGGAGAGGCTTGGTAATTTACAACAAAAAATCGATAGCCGTATTCTGCGTGAGCGTGTGCTGTTGTTTTTAACGGCGTTGGCGGTTGTGTTTTTGTTATGGAGCCTGATGTTTCAAAATGCGATTGATGCACGTTCGAAGAATCTCTCGAGTCAACTTAATGCGGTGCACACGCAGCGTCAGGCATTGGACTCACAGATTGCCACCGTCAGCTTGGCCGTAGCGAATAATCCCAATACCGGCAAACAAAATACCATTGCCACATTGAAGGCTGATCTGGCACAGATGGATAGCGATCTGGCGAATTTATCCCAGGGGCTGGTTAGCGCCGCAGAGTTACCGCAAATATTGCAGGATGTGCTGTTGCAAACCGGTGAATTAACACTCGTGCAACTCCAGACACTGCCGGTGCAGGAACTGCAGTTGATGCGTGTCGAAACAACAGACGGAGCCCAAAACAAAGGCGCTGGCGTATTCAAGCATGAAGTCGTGCTAAAAGTTTCGGGCAGCTATTTTGAAGTGCTTACATTCTTAACATCACTCGAATCTACGCAGTGGCGTTTTTATTGGGAGCAATTGGATTACGCCGTTACCGACTATCCGAACGCCGATATTGAATTGCGGGTCTATACGTTAAGCGCAGAGAAGGGGTTATTAGGTGTTTAAAGCCTGCGGATTTTTGATCCTGTTGTTTTTGGCAGCAACGTCCCTGGCGGACGAGCGTCTGCGTGATCCTACGCAACCATTGAGTTATTCCGTCGCAGGGCCTAAAGCACAAACGCTGGTGTTGAATTCAATCCTGATCAGCAGTGAGCGCAAGCTGGCGATCATCAATGGGCAAACGCTGCGCGAGAATGATGTCATCGGCGGCTCCAACGGCGTGCGAATAAAACATATCAGCGCCAATGAGGTTCAACTGCAACAGGGCGCCAGGCAGTGGAAGCTCTCATTGAATACGACATCGGTCAGACAATAATAAAACCGATGACACAACATATTGCACAGATTGAGGTCGAGTAGGCTATGCCATACACGTCAGGTTCTACATTAAAGCTCATCAGCCGCCTGTTGTTGCTGGCCAATATTATTTTGCTGGCGGCCTGCTCGGGGCCTTCCGATAAAAAGCTGACAGCTGAAAGTGAAATGGACAACGTCATTGCCGAACAGAATAAGCAGCCTGATGTGCCAGCTGCTGTCAGCCAGTCGTTGCTGGATGCACCTTCCTCTAAACCTCAACCGCGCCCTAGTGCTGAACGATTTGATGTATCAGTGCGCGATGTCGCCGCGCGGGACTTTTTTCTGGGACTGGTGAATGGCACTGGCGTGAATGTGGTGGTGCATCCGGATGTTGGCGGCAGTATTTCACTGAACTTAAAAAATGTGACGGTTGAAGATGTGCTGCGCGTAACGCGAGATATTTATGGTTACGAATATAAATACCAGAGCGGTATCTACACCATCTACGCCAATGAATTGCGCACCCAGGTATTTCATGTGAATTATCTTGATGTACAACGTGTCGGGGTTTCTGATACCAGTGTGATGATCGGACGTGCACAGTCCAACAATAGCTCCGGCGGTTACGGTGCGAGTAACTCAGCCGATATGGGCGATACTGCAAATTTATTAGGCATGCTGGAAGGCGAACAACAATCTGCCGGCGGCTCCGGCCTGACACCGGGTTCGCGCGTACAAACCTTGAATCGCACCGATTTCTGGGTGTCTCTGCGTTCCACAATTGCGGCCATTATCGGTGGTGAAACGGATGAGCGTATGGTGGTGGTAACACCTCAGGCTGGAATGATTGCGGTTAAAGCATTGCCCCATGAATTGAGTGCTGTACGTGAATTTTTGGAACGCTCCGAGCTGAGTGTAAAGCGCCAGGTCATATTGGAAGCAAAGATTGTGGAAGTGCAGTTGAATGAAGGATTTGAAGCCGGCATTAATTGGGGTGCAATCGGTGGTCAATTGAGTTACGGCTATAACGTGGAAGATGGTTTCGATGTCGCCGGAACGAGCGGTTCCGTTAATCGGTGGCGGCCCATCACCCGAACCATTACCTATTATGACGGCGAGGGTAATTTGCAGAGCATGTCTGTCCCGACACGTGAAGACACCGGCGGTACATTTGCCGCGTTATTGCGCGTAGGCGATATTACTGAGTTGCTGTCATTGCTGGAAACCCAGGGCGATGTGCAAGTACTTTCCAGCCCGCGTGTCTCAACGGTTAATAATCAAAAGGCGGTAATTCGTGTTGGATCGGATGAATATTTTGTTACCGGCATTTCCAACAACACGACGGCCAATGTGTCTTCAGTAACCAGCACGCCCAATATTGAACTTTCGCCGTTCTTCAGTGGTATATCGTTGGACGTAACACCGCAAATTGCCGAGAACGGTGAAGTGATATTGCATATTCACCCGGTGGTGAGTGAAGTGCAGGACCAGCTGAAAGTATTTACCGTCGGCGATGAAAATTTTTCCTTACCATTGGCGCTGCGCGGTATCCGGGAATCCGATAGCATTGTGCGCGCGGCAAATGGGCAGGTCATTGTGCTGGGTGGTTTGATGCAGGAAAACATCACGAATGTTGATGGTAAGCGGCCGTTCATTGGCGACATTCCTATCATCAATACCTTGTTCAAAACCAAAAGCAAACGCAGAACCAAAACCGAGTTGGTCATTTTGCTGCGCCCCATCGTGGTCGGTGAAAATACCTGGAACGAGGAACTCAACAAAAGCCAGCAAGGTATGCAGCGCATGGGCGAGGCTTACCGGGAAAGATAACCATGTATCGTCAACATTTTGGATTGCAAGAGCATCCGTTTTCGCTGACGCCTGACACGCAGTTTTTTTATAACAGTCAGAGTCATCGCGAAGTGTTGAGTACGTTATTGCTCGCGTTGCGCCATAGCGAGGGTTTTATCAAAGTGGTCGGCGAAGTCGGGACGGGAAAAACCCTCTTGAGTCGCAAGCTACTGGCCAGTCTCGGTGAGCAATATATTACCGCGTATATTCCCAATCCCTATCTCACGCCCGATGAGCTTAAATGGTTTCTGGCAGAAGAAATCGGCATCGCATATTCACCTGAAATGCCGTCATACCAATTGTTGAAAGACATTAATGCTCGTTTGGTGGAGCTGGCAAAAGCGAAGCGTCAAGTGATGTTGGTGATCGACGAAGCGCAGGCTATGCCGCGCGAAACCATAGAATCGTTGCGCTTGTTAACGAACCTTGAAACGGAAAAAAGTAAACTCTTGCAAGTGGTGCTGTTCGGCCAACCGGAGTTGGATGAGTTGTTGAACCGCCCGGATCTGCGCCAGTTGAAACAGCGGATTGTGTTTTCAGAATATTTACAGGGCATCGCACGAAAGCATCTGCCTGATTACGTTAACTATCGATTGAAATCTGCGGGCTATAGTGGCAATAGGTTGTTCACTCGTTCGGCCTTGTCGTTGCTGTACAGTGCCTCCGGTGGTGTGCCGCGTTTGATTAATGTGATGGCACACAAGGCGATGTTGGCGGCTTATGGAGAAGGTGCCGATAAAGTTAGTCGGCGCCATCTTGAGCGCGCGATTGCTGATACCGGCGAGAGTCGCTCTCTCGGTCGCTGGTTGGCGCGGCGCGATTATTGGTTGTGGCCTTCATTGGCTGCACTGGCAGCGATCGGTATTGTTGTCCCCGGTTTGTTGGGGATGACATTATGAGTTTGGTCAACGACATGTTGCGCGACCTGGCGGCACGACAGAAAACCGATGATTCGACATCGGCAGAAAATGATGCGCTTTTGCGTCAATCATCGCTGTTGCAAAGATGCCGTTATAACTGGATGCCTAGTGTATTGATATTCGTTGTTGTTATTTTGCTCGCACTGGTTGCGCAACTGTTTTTGCAAAAAAATAATGAACAGGTGATACCCCAAGCTAAAGTATCATCCGAAATTCGTGACGTTGCTCCTGCACAGCTAGCCTCTGTTTTGGAAATGCCAGAAAATTTGGAAGAGCCAGCAAAACAAACCATGAAGACAGAAGCCGTGCCGAAAGTATTTGCGCTGAAAGAACCTTTAAAGGACGAGCTTGCGCCTGTTGATGCTATTGCAGCCGAGCCACACAACGCAAAACAGCAAGAAAATATTTATCGATTGTTGCAGCAGGCAGAGCGTGCCTTGACGCTGGATCGTTTAACGGCACCGATTGAAGACAATGCTTATCGGTATTACCAGGAAATCCTGAAATTATCGCCAGATAATCAAGTGGCTATGGAAGGTATGCAGCGCATCGCTCAACGTTATCTGGAACTGGCACAGGACGCAAACCTGAATGGCGAAATGGCCCGTGTGGAAGCGCTTCTGCAACGCGCTGAATGGGTAGCGCCGGATTATTCAACAGTTGCAGCTTTCCGCGCGCAGTTACAGCAAACGCCACCCTTATTGCAACCCGTGGCGGCGGAAGAAGTTATCGTTAATTCCAATGCGGAAATTTCCTCGGTTCCGGTTAAAACCTTACCAGTGGCAGAAGCCAGGCCGAGCGGCGTTGATATTAAACCCAGCCTCACTTCGCAAGATCAGCACATGGTTGCCCAGGCCGATGCACTGCTTGAACAAGGCCATGACGACGCAGCGGTATTAGCCCTGCAACAATTCATTACGCAACATCCGCAACCCATCAAATCCGCAGTGCGTTTATTTGATCTGTATGTTCAACAACACAAACACGAAGCGGCGCGTTTATTGTTGCAGCAGGCGGACGATTATTTAGCTGTAACAGATCACACGCGTCTGACAGCACAATTATTAACCGCGCAAGGCCAACATGCGGCTGCACTGGCGGTATTGGAAAAAGACATTGAGCAGGCGATGCAGGACGAAACCTATCGCGCGTTACTCGCTGCACTTTACCATAAGGCCGCGCGTTACCACGAATCAGCGAACCATTATCGCCGCCTGCTAACGAATTTTGGTGAGAAGCCGGCGTATTGGTTGGGGCTGGCGTTGGCGTTGGATGCCTTGCAGGAGAATGCGAGCGCACTGGAGGCTTACCAACGTATTGGCTTGCAGGACGCGCAGCCGCAGGTTAAAGATTACGTTGCGCAGCGCATTGCTGCGTTATCGCATTAACAGGGCAAACACCATGACTACCATGGCAAAACGCATTCGTATCGGCGACTTGTTGGTCGAAAAAAATATGATCACCGAGACGCAATTGCAACACGCTTTGCAAGAGCAAAAACTCAGTGGCCGCAAGCTGGGCAATACCCTGGTTGAGTTGGGCTATGTGGAAGAGAATGCGCTGCTGAACCTGCTGTCAGCGCAGCTGAATATTCCTTTTGTCGAGTTAAAGCAGTTTCGTTTTGATCGCGCGCTGGTGCAATCCTTACCGGAGACCAGTGCACGTCGCTACCGCGTCATTGTGTTGCGTGAAGATTTCGATGGATTATTGCTGGGCATGGCGGATCCTACGGATCTGTTTTGTCTCGATGAATTGCAGCGCATCCTTAAAAAGCCATTAAAACCAGCGGTGGTGCGTGAATCAGAATTATTGGATGTATTGGATATTGCCTACACCCGCGCCAGTGAGATTGCGACGCTGGCCGGTGAACTGGATGAAGAGCTGCAAGAAGCGGCGGTTGACCTAGCCGATTTTGTTACCGAAGCGGCCGACAGTGACGCGCCCGTCGTCAAGTTGTTGCAAAAGATATTTGAAGAAGCGATTAACACCAAAGCCTCGGATATTCACATTGAGCCGGATGAAAAAGTATTGCGCATCCGCAACCGGATTGACGGGGTATTGCTTGAGCAGGTAATGAATGAAAAGCGCATCGCATCGGCGTTAGTGGTGCGATTAAAGTTGATGGCCGGCCTGGATATTTCAGAAAAGCGCTTGCCACAAGATGGGCGTTTTAATCTCAAGGTAAAAAATCGCAATATTGATGTGCGTATGTCGACCATGCCCGTGCAGTTTGGTGAGTCGGTGGTCATGCGTTTACTGGATCACACCGACGGCGTGCTGGCGCTTAATAAAGTGGGCATGCCAATAACCCTGATGGAACGTTTTCGCCGGGTGATTACGCGACCGCACGGTTTGGTATTGGTAACTGGCCCTACTGGTAGCGGTAAAACCACCACGCTGTACGGCGCGTTGTCAGAGTTGAATAAACCGGAGAAAAAAATCATCACCGTAGAAGACCCGGTGGAATACCGTTTGCCGCGTATTAACCAGGTTCAGCTACATGAAAAAATCGGTTTGACCTTTGGCAATGTTTTACGTGCGACCTTGCGGCAAGACCCGGACATTTTGTTGGTGGGTGAGATTCGCGACGCAGAATCCGCCGAGATTGCCCTGCGTGCCGCGATGACCGGTCACATGGTGTTGTCGACCTTACACACCAATGACGCAGTGACCTCGGCGCTACGTTTGATTGATATTGGTGTCGATGGCTACCTGGTCGCGACTGCCTTGAAAGCGATTGTGGCGCAGCGCTTGGTGCGTAAGATTTGCACCAGCTGTATTCAGGATTACACGCCCGATGCCAACGACGTGCAATTGATTAAAACCGTCGGCAAAGGCAAAGATTTTTCCGGCGTAACCTTTAAGCACGGCGCCGGTTGTCCCCATTGCCATAACACCGGGTATCGCGGGCGCATCGGTGTATTTGAAATGCTTGAACTGAATCAGCCGATGGCTGAAGCCCTACGTGAAAACAATATCAATGCATTTACCCGTGCAGCAGCAGAGAGTCCTTATTTTCAATCGCTGAGCCTGGTTGCACTGGAATACGCTGAAAAAGGGTTAACGACTCTCGACGAAGTCATGGGTATCACAGCCCAAGTCGAAGAAGCGATTTAACAGACCGTAGGTCGGATTAGCGCAGCGTAATCCGACAAAGAGAACTGAATACAACACACTATGACAATCTACGCTTTCCGAGGACGCAATGCAGAAGGTCAACCGGTCAATGGCCAGGTAGATGCTTCCAGCCCTGATGCCGCCGCAACGCAGTTGCTGAATCGCGGTGTCACACCCATTGCCCTGGAAGAGCAGAAATCGCAACAGGGTTTTGCCCAATATTGGCAGGAGCTGACGCAAAGTCGACGAGTGGAAACGGTTGAACTGATTATGTTCTGCCGGCAAATGTACACCATCACCAAAGCAGGAATTCCTTTAGTAAAAGGTTTGCGCGGTTTGTCCGCCTCGCTACGCAATCCAACATTTCAGAAAATCTTGCAGGATATTATCGAGCGGTTGGAGTCTGGGGTGGAGTTATCTACCGCCATGCGTTACCACCCAAAAGTATTTAACCAGTTGTTTATCAGCATGGTGAGTGTGGGCGAGGGCAGTGGCCGGTTGGATCTGGCGTTTCACCAATTAAGCGAATACATGGAACGGGACCTGGAGACGATCAAAAGCATTAAAACGGCATTGCGCTACCCCAGTTTTGTGTTAATTGCATTAGCGATCGCAATAGGCGTTATCAACGTAAAAGTCATTCCGGCGTTTGCCGGTTTGTTTAGTAAGTTCGGTGCACAGTTGCCGTTGCCAACGCGCATCCTGATTGGTATTTCAGATTTTTTTGTTAACTATTGGCTGTATATGTTGGTCATTATCGTCATCGGCGGCGTCATGCTGTACAGCTATATCCAGACGCCGGAAGGCAGTCGCCAGTGGGGCAAAAAGAAACTGCGTGTCTGGATAGTCGGTGACATTATTGAGCGGGCTTCCATGGCGCGTTACGCCCGCTCTTTTGGTTTGATGATGAGAGCCGGGTTGCCCATCAGCAATGCGCTGGAGCTATCCGCGCGCGCTATTGATAATCCCTACTTGGGCGACAAGGTGCGCGCGATTCGTGCCGGTATAGAACGGGGTGAAGGTTTATTTCAGACCCATCAAGCCAGCGGTATGTTTACACCTTTGGTGTTGCAGATGGTTTCTGTTGGGGAAGAGAGCGGGCAAGTCGATGTGTTGCTGGAGGAGGTTGCCGCCTTCTACGAGCGCGAAGTGGCTTACGACGTAAAAAAACTCAGTGATCGAATCGAACCGATCATGATTATTATCATGGCCGGATTTGTTACGGTGCTCGCACTGGGTATTTTTCTGCCCATGTGGGATATGTACAACATTCAAAAGGCATGACGATATGATTCGTCAACAAGGGTGGAGCCGGTTTGAATGGCTGATTGCTGTCAGCGTCATCGGTATCGTCTTGTTGTTTGCTGTGGTGCGTTACCTGGATATGGCGCGTGAAGGGCGGCGTATGGGGTTTGAATTGCTTGCGCATCATTTTACCGCCGGGGTAGCGATGGCACGTGCTAACTGGTTGATTAATCGGGTGAACCCGGAGCAATTTTTTGTGCAAATTGATGGTCAGTTTATTTATATGAGTGATCAGGGTTGGCCGATGTCAACCGAGCCGGTTGCAGCAGAAAACCAAACGGAGAAAGCGTCGGTTTATTGTCAGCAACTGTGGAGCAGTTTATTGCAGAACCCGCAGCAGGCTACGGTCGCAGAGTCGGATTGGGGGCAGCGACAATATCATATCAGCAGCCCGACGCAGGGCGTATGTCGCTACGAACTGGTAACAGAGCCGCGTGGTAGCCATTTTTTTGACTACAACGTGCAAACCGGCCAAGTGTCGGTAACGACACCCGCAGCGAAGCGGGTATCGAGTTTGTGATCCTTATTGGGCGGCGCTGGCATACTTATTGAAGTGGTCTATATTAGTAGGTAAGCGAGTGTCAATTTTCTGATATTGCGGCGGGCGGTGCACAATATCAGACAAGGATGGTTAGGTGGTATTGGGCTAAAGGTTGTGTGTTAGTCGCAATAACGTTTTGGTTTTTTACAATAAATTTTTTTTCTGGAGTCTGGTTATGAAGAAACAACAATCCGGTTTTACCTTGATTGAATTGATCGCAGTTATTGTGATTTTGGGTATCCTGGCGGCTACGGCATTGCCACGGTTTATTGATTTGTCGGATGCGGCGCGGCAGTCAGCCGTGCAAGGCGTTGCAGGCAGTTTAGGCAGCGCAAGCGCTTTGAATTATGCTGCCGCTGTAGCGACGGATGCGGGAGTGGCTGGAGCTCCTACGCCTACCGCAATTGAAAACTGTACAGATGCTGAAAATTTACTTGAAGGCGGTGATTTGCCTCCTAATTATGAAATTGCGGCGGCAGCAGTTACTGATGGAAATTCTGTGACTTGTGTGCTCCATACTCCGAATGTTGCTAACACGGAGGCAAATGCAAATTTTGTTGTATATGGTGTGGCGCCTTAAATAATGAGTAAACATGATTAAATTGCAAAATGGTTTTACATTGCTCGAATTGATTGCCGTTATAGTAGTTATAGGCATTCTTGCAGTTACATTCATGTTTAGAATTGATTCTATTTCCCCAAGCGTACAAACAAGCCGCGATGACATCATCGCGGCTTTGTTTTTCGCCCAACAAACCGCCATGGCGCGAGATAATATTCAATTGTCCATCAACGCCAATACAGTAAATGTTACCGAAAACGGTAACTCCATTCGCGTCCACAGCGATGCCTATCCGCTCACCTTGTCATCGGGTGTTAGCGTTACTGCAATACCATCAACCTTCAGTTACGATAAATTGGGAAAAACCACACCGGGAAGTATCACTGTAAGTCGCGACGGCGTATCCGCCACGATTACTGTTGAGGCCAGCGGCTATGCCCATTACTGATCGCCGTCGCCACAAATTTTCGAAACTTCGTTTCCATCAAGGCGTCAGCCTTATCGAACTCATCGTCTTTATTGTCGTCGTCAGCATCGCCCTGACTGCTTTACTGGCTGTGTACATGCAATCCAGCAGCAACAGTGTTGATCCCATTATTCGCGTGCGCTTGTTGGAAGCGGCGCAGTCAAAGCTCGATGAAATTATTGCACTAAAATATGACGAGGCGACGCCAAGCGGCGGCATTCCCGCGTGCGGTAGTACTCAAACTACCGTCAGTTGCACCAATGCACCGGATGCTAATGTCGATGATATGGACGATTTCCATAGTCGCAACGATACACCTTTTCCTAATTACCAACGCCAGGTCAATGTAACGACCGAAGGCAACCGAAAACGCATTACCGTTACCGTCTCGGCACCGGATGGCCAGACGTTGACCCTTGCAGCTTATCGGTACAATTTCTGATGCGTGGCTTCAACGAACAACGGGGCTTTACCCTGATCGAACTGATTACCGTCGTGGTGATCCTTTCCATTGTGGCGGTCATCGGGAGCCAGTTTGTCGTCAGCTCAACGCAAAATTATGAAACCACCCGTACGCGCGCCTTGTTGGTGAATACCGGGCGTCAAGCTGTCGAACAGATGACGCGCCAATTGCGCATTGCCTTACCTTACAGTCTTGTAACCAGCGCGGGCGATCAATGCATTAAATTCATGCCGATAGCAGCGGGTGGAAATTATCTGAATCCCGTGCCGGATGCCGCCAATGGCGCCGCCGCTTCTCTCACCATTGCTGTCTCACCCTTTGATGTGGAGTATGGTTCAGCGCAATGGGTCAGCATTGGCGCCCTGTCTTCAGCAGAACTTTATGCCACCGCTCCGGATTCCATGGCACTCGTCAGCAGCACTGGTGCGAATAGCATCACGCTATCGTCATCCAAACAATGGCAACGCAACTCCATCAATCGTCGCTTTTATCTGCTCAATAATCCACAAGCATTTTGTCTGGTCGGTACTGAGTTGCGCTTTTATCCTAACCAATCCGCTGCAAACACCAATGTCAATGTGTCAGATGGCTTTGAATTGATGGCAGAAAATGTTTTTGTTGTTGATACCCTCGCACCTTTTGCGTTGTCCGCCGGCAGTGAAAACCGCAATGCATTGGTGACGATTAACCTCGCCTTTGCCAGCGGTCCCGAGCGGGTGAATTTGACACAGGAGGTGATGATCAGAAATGTCCCGTGATCTTTACCGCTTTCAGTCAGTTAGCACCACGCGAAAGTCGCAGCACGGTTTTTTGATTCCGCTGGCTATTTTTATCGTGGTCGTCATGAGTTTTTTTGCCATTGCTTTATGGCGAACCACTGTGCAAACCACGCTTTCCGGCGCGCAGGAATTGGTAAGTGTCCAGGCATTTTATGCAGCGGAAAGTGGGGCCCAGGAGGCCATGCAGGTATTGTTCTTTCCCGATGCTTCAAACCGCATGGCCATTAATGGTCGGTGTACAGGCATGAATATCGAAACTTCGTTTAACGGTGTTGCCGGTCTGAATGGCTGCACCGTTCAGGCAAGCTGTACTTGCGCAAGTTGTAGTGCCAGTGATACATCCAGTTACTACACCATCACCAGTACCGGAGCTTGTGGTTCAGGGCTGATGAGTGCTTCGCGAACTGTAAAAGTAGGTTCCTTTACTGAACAGGAATAACGTAAAAAATATCTGCAGAAAAATATAAACAGACGAGATGAACCATGAGTCGCCAACCTGTCCGAACAAAACAACAACACCAGGGCACCGCATTTTTTGCGCTGTTGATGGTCTTGTGTTTCGTTTGGTTTTGTACGAGTGCGACGCCTGCTATTGCGCAGTGTACCAATTGCTCCACGACTACCAGTGGTGGGGATGTGGTATTAACCTTTGCTTCCGGCTCAGGAAGTTTTACCGCGCCCGAAGGTATAACGTCGGTGCAATATTTGGTTGTTGGCGGCGGTGGTGGTGGCGGCGGGATTGTTAGCACCTCAAATAATGAAGGCGTCGGCGGTGGTGGTGGTGGTGGCGCAGGTGGTATACGCAGCGGCACGCTGAGCGTTATCCCTTTCACTGCTTACACTACTCAGGTTGGTAATGGCGGTATTGCCGGAATTGGCGAAACAAGAGCGGGTGGTATCGGTGGCGTTTCCACATTTTCGACTATTACCGCGGCTGGCGGTGGTGGCGGTGCATCTGTCGGTTTTGTGGCAACGTCTGGTGGCTCGGGTGGAGGTGGCCGTTTAGCCGGCAACGGTGCAAATGGCAGCAGTGGGCAAGGTAATAGCGGCGGTAACGGCGCCGGTGGTACTACGGCAAGTGGTGCGGCTGGCGGTGGCGGCGGTGCGAGTGCTGCGGGTGGTAATGGGTCGGGAAACACTGGCGGCACGGGTGGTGCGGGTGTGAGTAATAGTATAACCGGCAGTGCAGTCACCTATGGTGGCGGTGGTCGCGGTGGTGGATTTTTTAATAGTTCTCCAACCGGGGCTGGTGGTGCCGGTGGTGTCGGTGGCGGTGGCTCTGCGCCGGGTTCCAGAGGTGCTGGCGGTAACGGAACAGCAAACACGGGCGGAGGTGGAGGCGGCGCTTCGGGTGGCCAGGGTTCCGGCTCCCAATTTAATGGCGGCGTCGGCGGTTCAGGTATTGTCATCATCCGGTACACACCTGGTGGTACACGCTACGCAGTGAATAATGGCAACTGGAATGCAACAAGTACCTGGAGTGCGACCAGTTGTTTTGGTACCAGTGGTGCTGCGGTACCGACGGCAGCGGACGATGTGATTATCTGTAACAACCGCTCAGTGACTTTAACTGCAGCAGCGGCTGCAAAGTCTGTGGTATTGGAAACCGGGGACTCCAACGTAAATTTAAATCACAACACTGGCGTCGCTTTAACGGTGGGTTCCGGCGGTGTAACGGTCAACGGTGCAACTACCGGCACCGCATCAAAGATCTGGAATATCAGTGCGGGTAGTGCGATTGTTAATGGCGCGGTCACCTTGAATGGTGGAAATAACGGCAATCGAACCGCACAAATTGAATTGACCAGCGGCACGCTGGATATGAACGGTAATTTAAATTTCTCATCCAACGCCGAGTCCAATTTTATCCAGGCCACTGGCGCGGCTAATATGTTTCTTTCCGGTAGTCTCACGCTTAATGGCGAGGCACGGATAATTCCTGGCACCAGCAGTACATTCACCTACGACGGCCCCGGAACACAAACGGTTATGTTAGGTGTAAGCGATATCAATTATCACAATTTGGTATTGGCTGGTAGCGGTACGAAGAGTCAAACATCCTGGAGTGTGCCGATTATCACCGGGACGACCCAGGTTTCTGCTGGTGTGACTTTTGAAAATTCTGCTGCGGTTACCTATCAAGGTGAGTTTATTAATAATGGAACAACCAATGCCTCGGGCCAGAACCAGTATTTAAATAATTTTATTAACAATAACAATTACAACGCGACGGCAAATCTACAATATCGCGCTAATTTTACCAATAACGGCAGCTTTATATCCGGTGCAGGTTTGCACTCATTTAACGGCGGTAGTTTGCAACAATTAACCGGTGCTACCACCTTTAATCGCATGGAGTTGAATAATAATGCTGGCTTATCCATCAATAATGTTGTCACCATTCAGGAACAAATCAGCTTAACCAGTGGCCCCCTGATCACAAATAACAATGTATTGCGCGTGGCCCAAGCTGGCGGATGGTCTGGTGTGAGTCGTGGCAGTGGATGGGTCGCTGGTAACTTGGGTTTGTGGATGCCGACGGGTTATCAAAGCCGCACTTTCGATATCGGCGACGTAACAGCCTATCGACCACTGGTGGTGACTATTCCCAATGTGACCACTGCAGGTTTTATTGTGGCCAATGTCAGTCAATCAAACGGTGATCATCCACAAATCGATAGTTCAAATCTGGATGCCGCCCGTTCAGTCAACCGTTGGTGGAGTATTACCAGCGAAGGTGCAGCGATAGCAACGATGGACGTGACCTTCAACTATTTGGCTGGTGATATTGATGTCGGTGCAGCGCCGCAGAATTTTGAAATTCAGCAATACGCCGGCGGATCGTGGAATGACGTTACCATTAATTCACGTTCTGCAGCCAGTGCTCAGGGAACCGCCATTACAGCGTTTGGCCAATTTGCAATTGCTGAACCCGGATTGTCAGTACCGGTATGTACCACATTGGTCAGTGGTGTTATCGGCCAGTACTTTAATAACACATCTTTATCCGGCATGTCCGCAGGCAGTCGCATTGATGGGCCCATTAACTTCGATTGGACTAGTGGAAGTCCAGGAGTAACTGGAGTAAACGCCGATCAGTTTTCAATCCGTTGGGATGGTCTGTTGCGCATCACCCAAAGCGGTAATTATCGCTTTCAAACAGCATCGGATGATGGCGTTCGCTTATGGGTAAACGATGTATTGGTTATTAATAATTGGACAAACCATGCCAATACCACGGATACCAGTGCTGAAGTTGCATTGGTCGCAGGTCAAACTTATAGCATTCGCCTGGAGTTTTACGAGAACGGTGGTCAAGCGTTAATACGGTTACGCTGGCTTACGCCGGGCGCTGGCTCCTATGTACCCATTCCTGCCGGTCCATCTCCATCTTTGGGTGCCGGGCTTTACCATTGTGCAACAACGGAAATTTGCTCCGGTGTTGAACCCAGCGGGGGCATTGAGGGCGAATATTTCAATAACATAACTATGACCGGCACTCCAGCTGGCACGCGCGTAGACGGTCCGATTGATTATATCTGGAATCAAACAGTGCCTGGTGTTTCTGGTGTGAATGCTGATGAATTTTCGATTCGTTGGAATGGACGCTTGCGTGTGACGACTACAGGCAATTATCAATTTCAGACACGGTCCGACGATGGTGTGCGTTTGTGGGTTAATGAACAATTATTGATAGAGCAGTGGAATGATCACAGCGCAACGGATCACACGAGCGGAAATGTTTATCTGGTGGCGGGACAGGTGTATTCGATTCGTATGGAGTTTTATGAGCGCTTTATTGATGCAGAAATTCGCCTGCGTTGGCGCGTGCCGGGGAGCAGTACATTCGTTGCAATTCCGCGTGGCCCGACACCGGTAGTTGGTGCGGGTTTATATCATTGTCCGACGGCGCCTACAGTCAGCTATTACACTATTTCTCACAGTGGAACCGGTGTGACCTGTGAAGCAGAACCTATTTTATTTACGGCGCGAGATATCAATGGTGATGCGATTGCGCCGCCTGCCGGAACGACTGCTGTGTTGGCAACGGTTCCTGCTACAGGTGTCTGGGTGAATGGAAATAGTTATGTATTCAGCGGCGCAGAAACATCATTTATTAAATACCTGCAACAACTGACACCAGCTGTGTTAAATATCAATGTCAATGATGGAGCATCGACGGAGATTGTGTCTGCAGATCCGAATATTGTGTTCAGTGATGTAGGCTTACGCTTTTATGGTGATGGAAATTTAATTCCTTTGCAAAACCAGGTTGCAGGTGTCTTGAATTCATCACCGATTATGCGCGCGGTGCAAACCAACACTGATACTGGTGCTTGCGAAGCACGCGTGGCGGGAACACAGACGGTGCAGATGGGTTATGAGTGCATTAACCCATCAACCTGTAGTGCAGGACAAACCTTTACGGTCAATGGCAATGCTGCGTCAGCCAACCCAAATAATAACATTACGAGTTATTCCAGCGTCTCACTCAATTTTGATAACACGGGAACAGCGCCCATTCCTTTGAACTTTACTGACGTTGGTAGAGTGCGTTTACATGCAGTGTTGCCTATGGCGGCGGAGGGGAATGAGCCACCATTTATATTGACGGGGAGCAGTAATACTTTCGTTGTGAAGCCTTACACCCTTGCTGTCAGCGCAGTGACTAACAATCCAGGTACTACGAGTAGTGGTGATGGATTTGTTGCTGCTGGTGAAAACTTTACGGTGTTGGTAGAAGCGCGCAACTTTGCTGGAACACGTACGCCAAATTTTGGCAATGAAACCACGTCGGAGCGCAACAGTGTCGTTTTGACAATTACCGAGTTAATTTATCCGGCGGGTGGGGAGCCTGGCAATTTAACGGGTGCAAATGCAGGTAGTTTTAGTGCTATAGCACCGGCTGGCACGATCCAAAACATCAATGTTTCATGGAACGAAGTCGGAACGGTTCGGTTGCAAGCGGAGCTCGCTGATGGCGATTATTTGGGAGCGGGTGATTTAGTGGAATTGACTCCCAGCGGACCTGTCGGGCGTTTTTATCCTGACCATTTTAACCTTAGTTTTGTCGAGGCAGAGAACAGTTGTGATTCTTTTAGTTATATGAATGAAGGGATCAATTTGATTTACCGTGTAGAAGCACTGGCTGCGGGAGGTAACATAACCACCAATTATCACTCAGACACCTACGCAGGCACAGCAGAGAGTATGTATCACGCAGAACATGGCAATCAAATTAACCTCAGTGAGCGGGTAATGGCTTCAGCCAGCGTCTGGACTAACGGTATCATGGATTTTGATACCAACAATCCGACAACGATTTTTACATTAACTCGCCAACCCACCGGTGCACCGGATGGGCCTTATCTGAATATACAACTGGGCCTCAGTTTTGAAGACGCGCTCGACAATCGGCAGTTGACCAGTCTGAATATGAACGCTGCCACATTGGGAGACTGCGACAGCGAAAATAATTGCGATGCTATCCAGCTTGGCGATTCACTGGCATTTGTTTATGGTCGTATGCATATCAAGGACGCATTCGGCTCAGAAAATTCTCCGTTACCGATGTTCTGGCAAACCGAATTCTGGAATGGTAATACTTTCGTACTAAATGCAGCCGATAACTGCACGCAATTACCATTAGCGAGCGTGAATTTTATAGATTCTTCCAGCAGTGTTAATGCAACCAGTGATACGGTCAGCGTAACGCGCAACAGCGCAACCTCGATATTCAATTTCGCCGATCCGGACGCCTCTGATATGATCGGCGACGGACTTACCGCAACGGGCATTTCGTTCCAGAATGGACGTGCTGGCATTCAATACGGAGCACCGGGTGCGCAAGTCACGTATCCGATCCTGATTGATTTGAGCAGCTTACCTCATCTCCAATACGACTGGAACCAGGATACGAATTACGCAGACCTTTTTTTACCGCGCGTTGAAGTGCGGTTCTCCAATTATCGCGGTCATGATCGCATCATTTATTGGCGAGAAGACTTTCGTTAACACGATTAACTGGCGTAGTATGGCCCAAACAGTTTTTAGTCATTCATTAGTCGAGGTAACACTATGGAGATGACCATCACCACGCCCAGCCTCCTGTTTCCCGCCATTTCTTTACTGCTGCTGGCTTACACCAATCGTTTCGTTACCCTGACTAACGTTATTCGCCAATTAAGCGCATCGGAAGGCTCACCATCCAAAGAAGTCGTACGTCGGCAAATTGTAGGCTTGCGTAAGCGCTTGCAAATTATTCGTTTGATGCAAGCAAGCGGCGTGATGTCATTTGTGTTTTGCACGCTGTCTATGTTCGCGCTGTTGCTGAAATTTTATTTACTTGGTCAGTTTCTTTTTGCGGTAAGCCTGATTCTGTTGGTGGTGTCTTTGTTGTTTTCGTTCTATGAAGTAAATATCTCAACTAACGCAATCAACATTGAACTAGAAAAGTTTGACGAAAAGCACTGAAACAAGTTTTGGTGTTTAAGATATTGCCGATTAGCAGTGCGTGAGTTTTCCATGAAGCCCAAGGGTTTCGAAACCCTTGGGCTTCATGGAAAATGTGTTCAGTACTCGCAATCTATATTAACCATCAATGAACCGGCGGTGCTTCCAACCGAATATCCACCGCTAATTCATCTGCAATCAAATCCAATTGGTCGTAAAGCGCATCCATATCCACGCTCTCCGGAACTTCAATAATCCCCGTCGCTTCAAATAACGGCTCGCCTGACCAAGGCATACTGGAGTAGGAAGTTTCCAGTTCATCCATGTTAATATTGCGCTCTGCAAAGGCTTGGGCTATTTCATAGACAATACCCGGTCGGTCATTACCGACCACACTGAAATGAAACTCACGGCAGGCAGTCTTTTCGGCGGCGACGGAGCTTTCAACGATGATTTTCAGCCCTTTGCCGGACAGTTCCTGCAACGCATTGCGTAATGTCTCCTGCTGGTCGGCGGCCACCGCGACCTGCAAAATTCCGGCGAACTTGCCGGCCAAATGTGCCATCCGGCTTTCCAACCAATTGCCGTGGTGCTGGCTGATGGTATGGGCTAACAGCTCGACCACGCCGGGTTTATCGTCGCTGATAACAGTCAGGACAAGATAGGTAGTTGTTGAGGTATTCACGAGGCAATCCTTATTGTTAATGATTTGCCCGAGTATAACCCTGCGGATGAGTCTGAAAAACCGTTGCCGTGAAGAAACTGAGTAATTGCTGCGCAGCCTTACGAATACATTCAGGAGAAGCCCTTGATTATTCCTCCCCCATCCTTGTCTGCGGAAGCACTGCAAGGTTTGATTGAAGAATTTATTACCCGCGAGGGGACAGACTATGGGTGGGATGAAGTTCCCTTATCCGCCAAAGTCGAACAGGTCCGTCGCCAGATAGAAAAAGGCGATGTGGTGATTGTCTTCGATAGCGCCAGCGAGACAGTCAGTTTATTAACCCGTCGCGATGCGCAATCTCTGTCAGATGACACATAGCATTTTAAGGAACACTCCAATAGGAACATCTTTGGCAACCTTGTTTTTTGCCCACGGTGCCGGTGCGCCGATGGACAGCAACTTCATGAATGTGATGAGTGATTTGCTGTGCCAGAGGGGTTGTGAGGTGGTTCGGTTTGAATTCCCTTACATGGCCGAACGGCGTGAGACCGGCAAAAAACGACCGCCGAATACGACGGAGGTGTTGCTGGAATCATGGCGGCAGGTTTTGGCGGAGCAGCATGCAAAATTACCGGACGGACGGAGATTACTGATTGGCGGCAAGTCAATGGGTGGCCGTATGGCCAGCATGATTGCTGATGAGTTACAGGTGGATGGATTGATTTGTCTGGGGTATCCCTTTCATCCGCCAGGCAAGCCGGAGCATTTGCGTATCGAGCATCTACAACGGTTAATTACCCCAAGCTTGATTGTTCAGGGCGCGCGTGATCCTTTGGGAAATAGTCAGGAGGTCAGCGGCTATCCTTTGTCGCCAACTATAGATATACATTGGTTACCTGATGGTGATCATGATTTCAAACCGCGCGTTAAATCCGGCT
Organism: uncultured Cellvibrio sp.; assembly: GCA_946886255.1. The sequence continues at coordinate 21,496 of CAMPIG010000020.1, forward strand.
ACACCCAATCGCAACACTGGGAGCAAGCTGCCGATTTGACGCTTGAATTTATTCGTTCTCTCACTAAAAAGAGTCTTGTGTGAACCATTTATTTTTGCATTGTCGACCCGGTTTCGAAAAAGAGTGTGCTGCTGAGATCACAGATATTGCCGGTGAGTTGGGCATATATGGTTACAGTAAAACCGAAGACGGCAGCGCCTATGTTTTATTTATTACCCATGAACCGACGGCGGCTCAGCATTTGATTCAGACGGTACGCTTTCGGCAATTAATTTTCATTCGACAATGGTTTGTGAGCGGATCAGCGTTGACTAACTTACCGGTAACAGATCGTGTTACGCCTTTGGTATCCGCCGCGCATGATTTGCCTGTTACTCGTGAATTGCTGATTGAAACGGTGGATACTAACGAAGGGAAAGAATTATCGACGCTGAGCAAAAAATTTCTCGCGCCCTTCACCAAAGCACTGCGCACACAAAAATTACAGGATGAAAAAAGTTCATGGCGTTTGCACCTGGTATTTATCAGTGGAACAGAGGCCTACTTGGGTGTTAGCCCTCTCAATAACAGCGCTTCCTGGCCCATGGGCATTCCCCGCTTGCGCTTACCAAAAACTGCACCCAGCCGTGCGACATTGAAACTGGAAGAGGCCTGGCATCACTTCATTCCCGCTGCCGATTGGGATGAACGTTTAGCTTACAGTATGCGTGCTGTGGATCTGGGAGCTGCACCTGGTGGTTGGACCTGGCAACTTGTTCAGCGCGGTATGTTTGTTGATGCGGTGGATAATGGCCCTATGGATCAGGCGCTGATGGATTCCGGTCAGGTCAAACATCAGCGGTTGGATGGTTTTGTATACGAACCTAAAAAACCGGTGGATTGGTTGGTGTGTGACATTGTGGATAAGCCGGCGCGGGTTACCAGTTTAATTTGCAAGTGGGCTACCAAAGGCTACTGCCGCGAAGCTATCTTCAACCTTAAGCTACCGATGAAGCAGCGCTACATTGAGGTCAAAAAATGTGAGCGCCGCATTCGCGATGATCTGGCGGCTCTGGGGTTGAAGCTGGAGATCCAGTTTAAGCAGTTGTACCATGATCGCGAAGAAGTGACCGGACATTTACGGATTTATTGATGGGTTACGAAGCTGATAGACCATCAATGAAACGCGCTTTTTTCTGATGTAGCGTGTTGCAAAATCCATTCGGCAAATACGGCCCAATCTTCAATAAGTCCGCGCAGGATTTTGATATGTTGCGGAGGTAGGTCTTTTTTCGCTACGGCATGTTTACCGATATCAGTCAGAGCGGCAACAATTTTGCCTACAGTTTCTGCGCCGAGTAAACCGACAACATCAGTATTCAAATGCATCTCGCCGGTATAGCTTCCTACGGTCGCTTCCGGCGGCGCATAATGAATGTTATCGATGGTTTTTTTTAGCGCAAAAGCAAGCTCTGGGTTATTATTGCGTAATAACCGGAAGGTAAGTTCCAGCACCTGGTGGCTGAACATGTCGGGTGATTGGTGATACATATAGTGTGTGTTCCGAGACATCGAACAGGGTTCCCCGGCGGTTGTTTGTAAGTTGGCTATGCCCGACGCAAAGAATCCGCATTGGCTCAACCTCATGTCGTGTAATTATCCTAAATCAAGTGTAGCAATCGACAAGTGATTTGCCCGCCTATTCATAGACGAAGTGAGACTATGAAACGAGAAATCGATAAATTTTTGGATGCGTCTGGCTTGCTATGCCCGGAGCCGGTTATGTTGTTACATAAAACAATGCGTGATGCGGCAGTGGGGGACGTGATTGAAGTGGTCGCCACAGACCCTTCAACCACGCGGGATATACCGAAGTTTTGCCATTTTCTGGGACATGAATTGTTGGAGCAGGAAGTGCGCGACAAGCACTATGTGTATTACATCTGCAAACATTAGAAATTTAAATGGTTAGCTATAGATTGAATGTGCTTGTACAATTTTTTACAAATAGCGTTAATAAAGTGCGAAGTAAAGATGCCTTGTTGCAGATTGATCATCAGTATTCATACAGCGACTTGACGCAGGTTTCGCGCAGATATTGGACGGAAGATAAATCTTGCCGCATCGTGCGATGATGCGGCAGGTAGGAAGGTTTTCCGGTCAGTCTTTAATCAGACACCGTCAACCAACAGTGATATTGCGGCCAAGGCTTCCGGGTCTTCCGCTTTGATCTTGTTAGCGATCTGATGCTGGAAGAAGTAACGAAAGTTTTCACTGGTCTGTGCCGGATACAAGCACTCATCGCCCGGTAATACCGGTGTGCTGATGACCTTAGCCTGATCGGTTAACATGCCGTAAAGGCTGCCATCATTCAGTAAGCGCCAACTGACAACCTCTACCAATGATAAACGATTGCTACCGGGGCTAGCCAACACGGCGTGTGTGCCAATGGTATCGGGCAATTCCTGCACAATATCATCATCATTTTCACACTGTAGCTCGTAATACTCGGCCGCCGTTTCCAGCTCAACTATCTTATGGATCGGAGCTTCGAAAAAGACCTCATCGATACCCTGGTCATAGTAGCCTTCCCAGTGACCATTCAAGGGGTCACAGATATCAGGGCAGGGCACTATATCGTTTAGCCATGGCACTAACCCTACAACCTCTCCATTGGCTCGCAATCCCCAACAGAGGATTTTGAGGCTGAAGAGTTTGTCAGAGCTGGTGTCGTTAGAATAGAGCATCTCGAGCCCGTCCAGCTCAGGAGCCAGACGGATAAAACGCTCTTCGTGGAGTGCAGAGAAGGATTTACCGGTGAAGATATCCACGACATTATTCATGTTGTGGCCTGTGTCTGAGGTCTTCATAATAACACCCCCTGGCTGAGGCGAGAGGCACGAAACGCTGACTCCCGGAAAATGATGGTTTAGCTGACCCATCACTACATAAAGTATATGCTAAAGAACTAAAGCACAACAGTTCGTGATATAAAAAATCGTTATTGCAGCTAACTCGCCTCCGTTAGAGCCGAAGCCTGGACTTGGGTTCCTGTATCCCGGCGGCTAACCCGATAAAACTGTTTAGCTGATTGTTTTTTGCCCTCCTTGTTAGTTAGAGACTCCAAATGAAGATAGTTGCGGATGAAAATATCCCGTTAGTTGAAGCGTTTTTCCAGGATCTTGGGGATATTCAATGTTTGCCAGGCCGGCAAATGCAGCCAGAAGATGTCGTCGATGCAGATGCTTTGTTAGTCCGTTCAGTTACCCAGGTGAATGCCAGTTTGCTGGCAGGCAGTGCGGTCAAATTTGTGGGTACCTGTACCATCGGAGTAGATCATCTGGATGCCGATTACCTTAATACGCAGGGCATCCGCTTCGCTAGCGCACCCGGCTGCAATGCCAACTCTGTGGTTGAATACGTTTACGCTGCGTTATGCCATCTGGATGTCAATTGGTTATCAAAGAAGGTGGGGATTATTGGTTGCGGCAATGTGGGGGGGCTTTTGCATCGTCGTCTGCGTGCGCAGGGGGTTGAATGCTATTGCTATGATCCCTTTCTTACGCCTGAGCAGAACAAAGATCTCACGAGTCTCGAAGCGGTATTGGCTTGCGACATTATCAGTATGCATACACCGCTGACCACAGGCGGAGCTCACCCCAGTTTTCATTTAATCGGCGCGCGGGAGCTGGAACAGCTCAAGCCGGGGGCTGTGTTGCTGAACTGCGGCCGTGGCCCGGTCATTGATAACCAGGCGTTGTTGAAACACCTTCATACCGATAGGGATTTGCAGGTGGTGCTGGATGTCTGGGAGCCAGAGCCGGAAATTTCTCAACCGCTGTTAGCGCGCGTCGCTCTCGGTACGCCGCATATTGCCGGTTATAGTTATGATGGCAAACTCAAGGGTACCGAGATGATCTATCAGGCACTCTGTGGCCATCTTTCGGTCGAGCCGCACAAAGCTGTCAGTGACCTTGTGCAACCTCTAGCCGATAACCGCTTGGTAGTGGCTGCTTCTGATCCCTGGGATGCAGTTAAACAGCTGATTCCGCAAGTTTATGATATCGCCGCCGATGATCGCCGTTTGCGCGAACTCTCCACTC
>CAMPIG010000021.1 GCA_946886255.1 uncultured Cellvibrio sp.
AAGAGGGCCCGACTATTCAGCGAGTCCATGATTTTATTAAAGGTCGTTCTGCTCTTACCGGAAAGCACCACGAAGTGTATTTGAGTGATATACGTCGTGCCGCTCCGGCCAAATGGAAAACGATAATCCGCCAACCTATGGAATAATGGCTAACAAATCAATTGAAGTGGTCTAATTAGACCACTTCATGTGCTCTCAGCAAGCTATTGCCGGACAGCTCTCTCGATACCCTGCGCTTCCACGTCTGAAGCATAAGGCGGGATTTATTCTATCTAGCGAACTCTCTAAAAACCACAAGCTATCTGGTTCTTCCACCTAATGTCGTAAAACTGTCGCATGATATACGTACCAGTAACGTAATGTATTCGTTAAAGATTCCTATAATGACTCATATCCTGCAACAGCCTCGACCACTACATGACATGGGTATTTGATGAAAGTTAATGTTGATCTGGTACTACAAATGAGAAGAGCCAAAGCCTGGTCCCAGGATGAGCTGGCGACAGCGTGTGGCTTGAATTTGCGGACGATTCAGCGAATCGAGAAAGAGGCAACGGCTTCGCTGCAGTCCATGAAGGCGCTAGCGTCAGCATTTGATGTCAGTATCCGTGATCTCGAATATAAGGAATCTGAAATGATAAATGAGCTTCTGGAAAAAGATGTAATCATCTCGGTGGGAATGTCGAGTGGCTCAGGTTCTACAGTGTATGGTCATGCTGATGATATTAAGGGCGTGATCGTTGAAATCCAGGGTTCCTGGTTAAAGCTTATGTCGGGGAAAGCGAAAGACAAACCAGTTTATATAAATATAAACCATATAAAAAAAATAATTCCTCAATAAGTATGATGCCATTTGTAAAAGAATCATATAACCACATCTTAAGTCGCCCCTCGGGCTGTAGCCACCTAACACTTTTAATAAAAACAGCATAAGGAAAAGATATATGTCTGATGATTGGTTTTCCATCTCCCATGAAAACTGCCATGAAGTTCCGGGGCCGTTCTACCACGGTACCAAAGCAAAATTATCAGTGGGTGATTTTATTGTCACCGGGCATAATTCACATTTTGAACAAGGCCGGGCGCTTAAGCATGTGTACTTCTCAGCATTGATGGAACCTGCTATCTGGGGCGCTGAACTGGCTATGGCATTGTCGGATCTGGATGGACGCGGCTATATTTATATCGTTGAACCTACAGGTCCGTTTGAGGACGATCCAAACCTGACCAATAAGCGATTTCCAGGAAATCCAACCAAGTCATTTCGTACCACAGAACCCATGAAGATCGTAGAAGTAGTAGAACAGTGGGAAGGGCACCCAGAGGAGACGCTAAAAGCCATGTTAGAATCTTTGGCTGATCTTAAACGAAAAGGTCTCGCCATGATTGAAGACTAGCGAGAATGTCGTTACTCAAGAAGTTATTCTTAACTCTTCAAACAATAATATGGAATGAGAAAACCATGGAAAATACCACCGTTCGTTCTAGCCTCACTCTCGTCACACTCATTGTGTTGCTTCTTTCTTCGCTGCTTCTAATGTCATGTGACTCTGTGCCAGTATCGGATTCGACTACCAGTGTCTTACCCGCTTCCACAAAAGTCTCTTCTGAAAACCCGGTTCAACAACAGATTGCTGCGCACTTTGCCAGCCTTGTGCAACCTGACGGTCCTGGCTTTGCCTATTTGATCGTCCGCGGTGAAACCATGCTCTCGTCAGGCGCGACCGGTTGGGCGAATATCGCTGAACAAACACCGAATAACCTCAACATCAAGTTCCGTATCGGATCGATTACCAAGTCTTTCACTGCCGTCGCTGTTCTGCAGTTGGTTGAACAGGAAAAGCTCAATGTAGATGATCCTTTGAGTCGTTACTTCGAAGGCTTTCCAAACGGTGACCAGATTTTGTTAAGACATCTGCTCACTCATACATCGGGTATTGTTGATGCTAAAAGTGAAGAAGCGCCATTCAAACTTGATGAGCCTTATTCCATGAACGACCATGTTAGCTGGATGAAAACACGCAAGCTGGCTTTTGAACCCGGCGAGCAATGGGGCTATGGAAATTCCGCCTATGTTCTTTTGGGTCTCGTGGTGGAGCAAGTATCGGGTCAAACACTTCAGGACTACATGGAAGAACATATTTTTGAACCCTTGGATATGCAGGACACGGTGCTTTACGACAACGCGACAGCCTACCGAAACGCGGCACTCGGTTATAGCCTGGTGGACGGGGCCTACGTGCCTGCACTGGATATGTATTCCGGTAACTGGACCGGTGCGGGCGCAGGGCAGTCAACGGTGGGGGATCTGCATAAATGGAATGTGGGTTTGAATACGGGGAAACTCTTGAGTCCAGCCTTATATCGGCAGGCGATTACCCCTGTGCAGTTCGACGATGATTATAAGCCGTTCGTAGCCTATGGGTTTGGGCTGGCGATGGAGGAGATAGCAGGTGTTGCTACGGTGGGTCATTTGGGGCACCAATTTGGATACCACGCGGATGTAATATGGGCACCTAAGGAAAAGATTAGTTACGTCATGCTCTCTAATGCAAACCAATACGAATTGATTGATAAACACCGTGCTGCCCACGCAGTGTTGGATATCGTACTGAATCAAGGGCATCAAACCCATTGAGCCTGGGATGCCGGTGCTGAAATATGGTGACTAAAAAGCCGCCAACATTAATTTACCTGGTCACTACAAAGATAAGAGATGGCCTCTGAAGAAATAATTTCTCTTTCTTTATATTTGTTAGTGTTAGAGGTCTATTTCACAGGGTCATTCTTTGCTGCAAGAGTAGGATTGATGTTTGGAATTTTTAAATAATGGAGCGTGTATATGGAAAGTAATTTAGTACAATTTGGTGGACAATATTTTGTAGGCTGGGGAACATTGGCGCTCGTGAACTGCGTTCTCGCGCAAAGCAAAAACAGAAGTGGTCTTCTCTGGTTTGTAATCTCACTATTTATTGGTCCAATAGCCACTTTTCTGTTGGCGGTTCTTGAAAAAACACAAGAAAAATTAAGCTAAAGTGTATAAGCATCAGGCAACCAATATGATAATTCGAGAGTTACACGAAGATGATTTACATCAATTGTTATCGCTCTACGAACATCTACATAGCACAGATGTTGCCTTGCCAGGCATAACGTCAATCGAAAATATATGGCGCGAAATATTATCGAACCCAAGCTACTACTACTTTGGCGGCTTCATTGAGGATCGCTTGGTCTCATCGTGTACACTCACTATTATTCCGAATCTTACCCGGGGGTGCGCGCCCTACGGTTTGATCGAGAATGTCGTCACTCACTCGGCATATAGAAATAAAGGTTTTGGTAAAGCCATTTTGGCTCACGCTCTAGACACGGCTTGGTCGCGCAACTGTTATAAAGTGATGCTGCTTACAGGTAGAAAAGATCAAGCCACATTGCAATTTTACGAATCCTCTGGCTTCAATGGTCACGAAAAACAAGCGTTTATCGCAAAACCGAAGGTTTAATACAATCACGCGTAGTGGCATAGTTTGTAAAAGTTATGTGAAGCTATATTGCGGACTCATCGTGCTCATCGAAAATGGCGTTGTAACTAAATGAGGAATGAAAAAATTTATCGTGGCGTTTTGCTTATTTCTATTTAGGCGCACAACGAAGTGGGTTCAAGTACCACCCCGCTTGAGGCATCGTTATAAAAGCTCGCTTCAATGCAATACGCTTTACGCACGTGACAGTTTGTGTTCCATTTTTAATAACTAACGGAGCCAGACCGCAACGCGGGGGCGCTTTGTCGCCGTCCTACAACAGCGTAAAGCAACAAATTCTATTTTTTATCCTCCTTCCCACTTTCCTTCGTCTCCAACACAAACAACAACAACGACCGATTGGTCACCACATACAGGTGATTAAACGCAAAACGTTCTTCCACAAAATTCGTTGGCCGGTTGGTGTCGATCAGGCATTTCCAGGCGCAACCTTCGGCGACTTCGGGTAAGTAAAAATTAACCACATCGTGGTGGGCATTCAGCACCAGTAACAAGGTGGCGTCGGCGCCGGGGCGGCGGATGCCGGTAGCTTGGGCGCGGCCATCCATCAGCATGGCGAAGCAACGGGCATTGCCGTCTTGCCATTGTTCTTCGGTCATTTCGTTGCCGCAGGGTGAGACCCAGGTAACGTCTTTGATACCCAGCTCTTCGTTGTACATACCCACCAGGAAGCGGCCGCGGCGCAGGATGGGATAGATGCGGCGCAATTCGATCAGGCGTTTGGTGAAGGCCAGCATGGTGTTGCGGTCTTCGTCGAGGTCCCAGTTGATCCAGTTGAGTTCGTTGTCCTGGCAGTAGGTATTGTTGTTGCCTTTTTGAGTACGGCAAAGTTCGTCACCGGCGACGATCATGGGCGTCCCTTGGGAGAAGAGCAGGGTCGCCATCAGGTTGCGCATCTGCCGCTTGCGCAGATCGGTGATCTCTTTATCGTCCGTCGGGCCTTCCCAGCCGTGGTTATAGGAGAGGTTGTTGTCGGTGCCGTCACGGTTGTCTTCACCGTTGGCTTCGTTGTGTTTGTCGTTGTAAGACACCAGGTCGTACAAGGTGAAACCGTCGTGGGCGGTAATGAAGTTCACCGAAGAATGGGGGCGGCGACCGCGCTGGTTGAACAGGTCGCCGGAGGCCGTCAAGCGACTAGCCATCTCGCCCAATTTCCCACCGTCACCACGCCAGAACGCGCGCACTGTGTCGCGGAAGCGATCATTCCATTCGGCCCAGCCAGGGGGAAAAGCGCCCACCTGGTAGCCACCGATACCGCAATCCCAGGGCTCGGCAATCATCTTCAGTTTGCTCAGCACCGGGTCTTGGCGCACCGCCAGATGAAACCCGTGACGCTCGTCAAAACCCGCGTCTGGATGTCGAGCGAGGATGGTGCCCAGGTCAAAACGAAAGCCGTCCACACCCATTTGGGTGGCCCAGTAACGCAGGGAGTCGGTCACCATGCGCAGTACACAGGGGTGATTCAGGTCCAGCGTATTCCCGGTGCCGGAGTCGTTGATGTAATAGCGCTGATTGTCGGGCAGCAATCGATAATAGGTGAGGTTGTCGATGCCGCGCATGGAGAGCGTCGGGCCCAGTTCATTGCCTTCGGCAGTGTGGTTGTAGACCACATCAAGGATCAGCTCCAGCCCTGCATCGTGGATATGAGCCACCATCTCCTTGAATTCGTTGAGGCGCCCGCTGGCCAGGTAGGGTGCATGGGGCGCAAAGAAAGCGATGGTGTTGTAACCCCAATAGTTGCGCAGGCCTTTCTCCAGCAAATACTGATCTTCAATAAAGCCGTGCACGGGCAGGAGTTCAATACTGGTGACGCCCAGCTCGCGGATATGTTGCAGGATCTCGCGATTCATCAGGCCAGCGCAGGTACCGCGCAGATGCTCGGCTACCGCCGGGTGCTTCATGCTGATGCCGCGTACATGGGTCTCATAGACGATGGTGTTGTCCCAGGGCACGCCCTTGGCGAGATGGTTGCCCCAGGTAAATGCTGGATCAATGACTTTGGATTTGGGCACGAAGGGTGCGCTGTCGCGTTCATCAAAACTCAGGTCGCCATCGGGCGAACCGATGGTGTAACCAAACAGCGCCTCATCCCAGCGCAGCTCGCCCACCAGTTGTTTGGCGTAAGGATCAATCAACAACTTGTTGGGGTTGAAGCGATGACCGGCTTCAGGCTCGTAAGGGCCATAGACGCGGTAGCCGTAGACCTGGCCTGCGTGCACGTCCGGCAGGTAACCGTGCCAGATTTCGTCGGTGTATTCCGGTAATTCAATGCGTTCCAGTTCAGTGGTGCCGTCGTTATCGAACAGGCACAGCTCCACTTTGGTGGCATGGGCGGAAAAGAGCGCGAAGTTAACCCCTAAGCCATCCCAGGTAGCGCCCAATGGAAAAGGATGACCTTCGGTAACGCGGGAGCGCTGTTTGATTTCCGGTGCTGGCTGTTGTTTGCCCATGGTGCTGGTTTCCTTTTCGTTAACTTCATAGAACGTCAATGTGCGGTTTCGCTTTCAATGTGCTGTTTCGCTGTCAAATCAGTTTTTCAGACGCGATGAGTCCCACCCGAACCGCGCCGGGTGAGCGGGGGAAATCCGGCGGACTTCAGGTCCGGTTAGACAGAACCTTTATATCCATCGGTAATCGGTGAGAGCTCGGTATCCACCGTGTCAGTGAGTGCCTTGGCTTTTTTCTGCCGCGTGGTTTTGGCGGCGGTGGATTTCGTTTCTGCGGCCTTTTTCACGGCCTTGGTATCACCGCCGGCCGGTTGTTTTTTGCTGCGCGATTTTTTTGGTGGCGCATCGGCTTGGTTTATCGCTGATCCAGTGCCAGCTGAACCATTCCCCAGGCCATTACCGGCGGCGGTCTGTCCTTCCACGGTCTGGTTGGCGGCGAGCTTGCAGGCCATCTCCCAATGACGGTGATGCTGGCCGTGCGGTCGGCCTTCAGATTCCCAAATTTGGTAAGCGAATTCGCGCACGCGGTTCTCATTGAGGTTCATGGTGGTTTATCTCCGTGGTATCGATTTAAGTGTGATGGGGTGTTGCTGGGTCGCGCTTGAAATACAGTAGGTTGACCGGGAATTCCGCCAGCACTTCGGTGACGGCCAGGGTGCCCTGGCGCGGTTTAAGCGTGCTGGAAAAGACCCCGGATAACGAAGCCTGACGCAGTGACTCGGGCAGGAGGATACGGGTGTCCTGCCAAGCGGTGGCGTCAGGGTGAGGGCAAGTCTGATTGCCCAATAGTCCAGCCACCAGGCGGGGTGCCACCCCGATCAGGTATTCATCGCCATGGCGGCGGCAGAAAGCGATAACCCGCCCCGCGTGTTCGCCTTCCACCTCCAGCGCTTCATAGTTGCCCAGGCAGAAGAGCTCGGCATGGGCTTCGCGCAGGTTTAGCACGGTGGCCAGCAGGTGTTGCTTGATGCGGCCATCGCGCCACTGGGTAACGAGTTCCTTAAGGTTGCTGTGGGTGGACAAGGCGGCGACGTGCGCTTCGAAATCCACCGGGCGGCGGTTGTCCGGATCCACCAGGCTGAAATCCCAGAAGTCGGCCCCCTGATACAAGTCCGGTACACCGGGCAGGGTGGTACGCAGCAGGCATTGGCTGAGGCTGTTGACGGCACCGGCGGGTGCGATGGCCATGGCCGCCGCCGCGATGTCCTGGCGGAGCTCCCGGTAGGCATCATCTGTCAGCAGCCGGGTCAGGAATTCGCGGCAGACGGTTTCATAAGCGGTGTTGGGGGCGCTCCAGTGTGTGCGCAGCTTGGCTTCACGCAGGGCTTTTTCCTGCCAGCGCAGCAGACGCTCCAGGTAAGTCTGCATCCCCGCTGCGTCATCTGCTTCCAGGCGCAATGGCCAGCTGCCCAGGAGTGTCTGATAGAGCATGAGTTCATCGGCGGGTGAGGGCGCGAGGCCATCATCCAGATCGCTGCGCAGGTTGCCGGTCTGTTGTTGCCAGTGCTCCACTTTCTCGCTGAACCAGACCGCGCGCTCGCTCAGCACGCCCAGACGTGCGCGGGTATCTTCACCGCGTTTGTGATCGTGGGTGGCGGTGGTGAGCAGGTTGTCGGGAAAATGCGCGGCGCGTTCGCTGCAACGATGATGGAAATCCTTCAGCGTGGTAGAAAAATGCTGGGGATCAAAACCTACATCGTTGCGTGCGAGGCTGACGGCAGAGCGATAGCAGGCGGTATCCTCCACGGCTTTGGCGGCAGCGGGTGAGGTTAATTGCTGGAAGCGGGCGATGACCTTACGGCGTTGTTTGCGGTTGGCACCGGGCGCCATTTCACACAGGCGCTGCCCGCCCAGCCAGAGGTCCAGATAGTTCAACAGCGGCCAGTCGCTCTCGGCCAGGGTGGTGCGCGCCCCGGCCAATGCCTTTTCGAAGATCTGCCGATCCTGTACCGACCGGCCATTGACCCCGGCATAAGTGCGGTAGACCGGAAAATGCACGATCAGCTCAAACAGCGCCCGGCGAATGGCGCCGAGGGTCAGGTCGCGGGTATTGATGTCGGTGCGGGCTACCAGCAGCAGTTCCTGCGCAAGGCTTTCAAAATCCCCGGCGAGTGAGCTGGATAACACCTGGGCGCGTGCCTCGCGCACCTCTTCCATAAAATTGGCGGTGCGCCCGGTGATACTGGTCCACAGGTCACTGAGCTGGATTTCGCCCACCGGGTCCTGTTGCAGCAGGGACATCTCGTTCATGAATTCGTAGCCAGTGGTGCCGTCGGTGTACCAGTCCGCAGGCAGCTGTTCGCCATCACCAAGGATTTTCTCCACATAGATCGGGATATGTTCATCCGTCAGGGGCGCGGGGCGTTTGGCTTGCAGGCTATCGAGTCGCCGCCGCAATTTGCGGCAGTAGGCGCGTGGGTTGGCCAGGCCGTCGATATGGTCGATGCGTAAACCGTCCACCAGGCCCTGTTCAATCAGCTCGAATAGCTTGGCGTGGGTCGCTTCGAAGACTTCCGCCTTTTCCACGCGCAGCCCGGCCAGTTCATTGATGTCGAAGAATCGGCGCCAGTTGATGTCATCCGCAGCGGTACGCCAGCTGGCGAGACGGTAATGCTGGGCTTCCAACAAGTTGTGCAGGCGGTTGAAGTTGTCTTGGCTGAATTCGCCATCCGGCTTAACGTCATAGCGCGTCAGCGCGTGCTGGATGGTTAAGCGAATGTCGGGCGCCTGGGCAATATGCGCCAATTCCTGGCGTAGTTCCTGTGCGGCTTGCCAGTAATTGGGGCTGCGCTCCAGGGCTTCAAAAGGGCGTACCAGTGCCAGCAGGTCGTCGACTCCAGTATTGCGTAAGATCTCGCCGTAGCTGGGTGGATAAAGGGGAAAGCGGTGGTCGTAATGGTTGGCGTAAAAGCCGCCTTGCTCCGTATCAAAATGCAGACCAATCTCATTGGCGGCGAGCACTTCGCCATAATCGGTGCGCAGAAAAGGCACCAACAATTGGCCTTTCAGTAAGGGATCGTGGGAATTCCATTGGATGTCGAAGAAGCGGGCATAGGGGCTGCTGATGCCCCATTCCAGCACATCCAGCCACCAGGGGTTGGCATTGCCACCCACCGCCATATGGTTAGAGACAAAATCTGCAATCAAACCCATTTTGTGTTTGCGCAGCGTGGCGACCAGGCGTTCCAGCGCTGCTTCGCCGCCCAGCTCAGGATTCACCCGCGTGGGGTCCACTACGTCGTAACCATGGAGGGAGCCGGGCCGGGCCTTGAGAAGCGGTGAAGCATAGATGTGGCTGATGCCCAGACGCGCAAAATAAGGTACCAGAGGTACCGCGTCGTCCAGGGTAAAGCCCTGGTGGAATTGCAAACGAAGTGTCGCGCGCAGCATAAACGATCCTGTTCTCAATCGACTTGAAGCCATCACTGAATATTTGCCCGTGCTAAGGGGGTTGTCTGTGGGATGTCGAACACTGATCGCCGGCTTTAGCCCAGGGTTACCATGACGCTGCGTGGCGGCAGGGTGGCGTCGTGCCAATGGCTGTTGTCGACCCGGTGGCTGAACAGTTGGCGGCGGTTGCCGGGCGGGCTTTCCAGCTTCACCAGGTTATCTCCCAGGTTCATATCGATCCGCAGCACACTGCCATCGCCCAAGCGCCAGGCAGCAGATACCGCCCGCTCAGCCAGCACGGTGATCTTCTCCACGCGCGTTTCGGGCAACTGGGGTGTGATCCAGCGTTTGCGCAGTTCCAGCAGCGCCCGGTAAAACTGCCACCAGATTTCATGGCCCGGTTCGTGGCGCTCGCGGTAGTCGATCATCGAGTTCACGTACGTCTGGGGATCGTTGGGGTCGGGAATTTTCTCGCGCATCTCTGGGTGGCTGAACAGCTCAAATTCCCGGAACTCATTACGCCGCCCCTCACACACGGCCTTGGCCAGTTCGGCGTGATGGTCGGTGAAGTAAAAAAACGGCCGGCGCGTGCCCCATTCCTCGCCCATAAACAGCAGTGGCACCATGGGTGACAGGAGCAATAAAATTATCGCGACTTTGAGTGAATCTTCGTCGGTCAGATCAATCAGGCGTTCGCCCAAAGCGCGGTTGCCGACCTGGTCGTGGTTCTGCAAAAACAGCACAAACGCGGTAGGCGGTAAATGGCCACTCGGTTCACCGCGCGCATGGCCATGGCGACTCGACTCGCCCTGAAAGATAAATCCTTCCCCTAGAAAGCGCGCCAGTTTGGAGGTGGGCGATGCAATAAATTCGCTGTAATACCCTTCCTTCTCCCCGGTCAGCAGGTGGTGAAGGATATTGTGGCCGTCGTCATTCCATTGCGCGTCGAAGCCTTGCTCCAGCAAGCTGGCATTGTTGCCTTCGTTTTCCAATATCAGATGGATGTGACGATTGGTTGGTATGGCACTGCTGACCCGGGCGGCCAGTTCCACCAGAAAATCCTTCTCACTGATGGCGTGCACGGCATCCAGGCGCAGGCCATCCGCGCGGTAATCTTCCAGCCACATCAAGGCGTTTTCGCAGAAAAAATCGCGCACCTCGCGGCGGCGGAAATCAATAGCGGCGCCCCAGGGGGTTTGTATGTCTTCGCGAAAAAAACCTTTGGCGTATTGCCCGAGGTAATTGCCCTCGGGGCCGAAATGGTTGTACACCACGTCGATAATGACCATCAGCCCCAGACTGTGGGCGGTATCGATTAAATGTTTGAGCTCGTCGGGCGTGCCGTAGCTGCTTTCCGGGGCAAAAATCTCGGCGCCGTCGTAGCCCCAGTTGCGCGTGCCGGGAAATTCATTGAGCGGCATCAGCTCGATGGCGGTTACCCCCAGCTCAACCAGATGGGGCAGGATGACTTCCGTCTCCGCAAATCCGCCCAGAAGACCGACATGTAGTTCGTAAATGATGGCTTCATGCCAGGGCCGGCCACGCCAGTCCGTGGTTTGCCAGGCATAGGCGTCGTGGTCTACCACGCAGCTCATACCCAGCACATCATCAATTTGCGCACGGGAGGCCGGGTCCGGCACGTCCAGGCGACTGTTGATCAAAAACTTATAGCCAGTGCCGGCGCCGCAGGG
Organism: uncultured Cellvibrio sp.; assembly: GCA_946886255.1. Next base: position 11,074 of record CAMPIG010000021.1, read on the forward strand.
GACCAGGCGGCTGAACCAGCCATCGGCCAAGGGTTGCAGGTCATGCAGCTGGCCATTGTCGAGCTTGACAGCAACGGCAGATGCATCCGGTGCCCAGAGAGAAAATCGGGTAATGGCTTCCTGCGAAAACTGGGTGCCCTGTGTCTGCAACAGGGCACCGTGGCGTGGAGCGAGCGTGTCCATCAGGCGCGCAGACCTCCCTCCGCTGGAACCAATTGGCTTACCGAACTGGCCATGAGCTGGCGATACAGTTGGTCGTAAGGACGCACAGACTGACGCCAGGTGAGCGGGGTTAACATGGCCTGGCTGCGCATAGCGTGCAGCAAGTCCGGGCGGCGGTATACATTGAATGCCCGCTGGATGGCCTTCCAATAAACGTCTGGCTGGGCCTGGTGAAACAGGAATCCGGTCACGCCGTCGTTGATGGTATCCACCAGTCCGCCGGTGTGGCGCGCGATGGGCAGAGAGCCGTAGCGCTGGGCGTACATCTGGCTCAAGCCGCAGGGCTCAAAACGCGAGGGCATCAGCAGGAAATCGCTGCCGGCGAACATGCGGCGCGCATCGGTTTCGTTAAAACCGATGTGCACACCGACATCCCGTGGATACTGCTGAGCCAGTTTCACCAGTTCTTCCTCCAGGGCGGGTTCACCGCAACCGATGATCGCCAGGCGGCCACCGGCTTGGACGATGGACTCGCTGATCGCGATCGTCAGGTCAATGCCTTTTTGTTGCACCAGTCGTGAAACTACAGCAAAAAGCGGGCCGGGGCCGGCGCGCAGGTCGAACATCTGCTCCACGTAGCGAGCGTTGGCGGCCTTGCCTGCGCGGTAGCAAGGGTCGTAGGTTTTTATCAGGTGGCGATCGGTGTTCGGGTCCCAGTTATCGTCAATCCCGTTAGCGATGCCGCTCAATCGGCCGTGTTCAAATTTTTGTTTTAACAATCCGTGCAGCCCGCACCCGAACGCGGGTGTGGTGATCTCCCAGGCGTAGGTCTTGCTGACGGTGGTGATATGGTCTGCATAATTGATACCGGCTTTCAGGAACGACAGCTTGCCGTAAAACTCCATGCCGTTAATCTGCAATGCCTCCGGTGCCAGCCCGAGGGATTCCCCGTACTCGGTGCTGCATAAACCCTGATAGGCAAGATTGTGAATCGTAAACACAGTGGGGGTATCCTGCCCGCGCCAGCGCATATAGGCCGGTGCCAATCCGGCGGGCCAGTCGTTCGCATGCACCAGGTCGGGCTGCCAGCGCAGGTTGGCCTGGTCAGCGGCAATCTCTGCCGCTGCCAATCCGAGGCGCGCGAAACGCACGGGGTTATCCGGCCAATCCTGACCGTGGTTGTCGCCATAAGGCGTGCCCATACGTTCATACTATTCCGGACACTGCTGAACATAAATAACTTGTCCGCTGGGCAGGTTCATTCGTGCAATGCGGCAGGCGGGAATTTCTCCTTCAGCCGGTACACTGCCGACAATACGTAGCGGAAAACCGCTGTTGATAATTTGCGGGTAACCGGGAATCAAAACCCGGATGTCATAATCCGGCGCCAGGGCTTTGGGTAAGGCGGAAGACACATCACCCAAACCGCCGACTTTTACCAGATCGCTATATTCCGACGTGACAAACAGAATTTTTTTCTTTTGCTTTTCTGTTTGCGGCTTACGCGAATATCGTTGATTGCGCGTTAACAGGACATCCAAATTTTCAAACCGGGAGAGCGCAACCGCATGTCCCATAACTTCCTCCGTTTATAAATACAGTGTCAAAAAATAAATAAAAGTAATAAAGAAAACAAAATTTTTGCCGCCGCGATGTCTCGCCCACAGACTAGCGACAGAATGTTTAAGAAATCGTAAAGGCTTGATATTGATGACTGGGTCACATAAGAGAAGTTTCTGAAATTTATCTTTGAAACGTTAAAAAAATATTACGCCTCAATTAACGACAAAAGCAAAAACAGGCAGCGTACTTTAAGGCAGGCTGCAGTCTCTGGTGACGTGTCTTGGGCGATTACAAATAGTGATAGTCCCACAGGAAATTTTCGGAACTTTATTTAAATCGCCTCTTTCTATAGCGAACCGATCATGCGAACTGGAATTGCATTTATGCACAGTATTGAACAGCTAATGAATTTTCTAATGACACAAAAATTAACGCTGACAACAGCTGAATCCTGTACCGCCGGTATGCAAGCATCCATGCTGGCCGAAGTACCCGGCTGCGGAGCGGTGTTGCAAATCGGTTATGTTGTCTATTCAAAAGAATCGAAGCAATCGTGTCTGGGCGTTAGCTTACATACGATCGATATTTTTGGATTGACCAGCGAAGAGGTGGCGCGTGAGATGGCCCTTGGCGCGTTAAAGCGCAGCAAAGCAAAAATTGCCTTGGCGAATACCGGCTTGGCGGAGTCGGATGATGTATTAAATGGCGTCGTCTGTTTTGCCTGTGCGATGAAATGTCAGGGGCAGGCGGTCGTCGTCAGCGAAACGCTAAAATTTGAAGGTGACCGCAATGATGTGCGCCGGGCTGCTGCGCGTTATGGATTGTTGCGCATCCCTTATTGGTACGAACGTTTATGTCAGCCGCGGACTACACCGGAGGCTGACGCTCCGGTTCACTGATGGTAGATGTTTCCTTTTTCTTTTCTTTTTCTTCGCTGACCGTAGCGCGTAACTTGGGTAAGCCTTCAGGATAATTCTGCGCAATAAAGCTGATCATCTTCTCGCGAACGTAACAGCGCAGGTCAAAGTTTTTCCCTGAGTCGCCGGAGCTGACCAGCACGCGAATCTGGACGGAGTTTTCAGTAGTTTCGGTGACTTGCAAACCCTTGACGCGCCCGTCCCATAATTCCGGCACCTCCTTAACCAGTCGCTCAAGCTCGCTGCGCAATGGATCGATGGGCACGGAATAATCCATCCAGAAAAATACTGAGCCGATCAAATCGGACGTGGTGCGGGTCCAGTTCTGAAACGGATTTTCGATGAACCATTGCAAAGGCACGATCAGGCGCCGCTCGTCCCACACTTTCACCACCACATAGGTGCCGGTAATTTCTTCAACGCGCCCCCATTCATTCGCGACGATGACCACATCATCGAGCCTTATCGGTTGGGTAAATGCTATTTGCAAACCGGCAATTAAATTGCCCAACACCGGCTTGGCCGCAAAGCCTACCGCCAGACCTGCGAGACCGGCGGATGCCAGGATACTGGTGCCGAATTGACGCGCGGCGGGAAAGGTAATGAGCATGGCTGCTAACCCGAACAACAACACAAAAAAACTCAGGGTTTGCACTAACACTTTGGTTTGCGTCTGGATGCGCCGGGCGTCGAGGTTGTCTGCAACGTTAACCGGGTGGTGATGAATAATGACTTTCTGTATTGCCAGAACCACTCGCCTACCCAGCCAGGTAAAAGCGCCGATGATCAATAACAAAGTGATGTGGCGTAGGCCGGAGATCCACAATAATTCATCAGACGCCGCTGTCCACACCGCCTGTGCACCGAGCAATGGCGCAATCAGGTGCAGCGGCGAGCACGTTTGCTCTAACAAGAGGCGCGGAAATAAAAAGGGCCGCGTAAAGCGCGCCAGAATTCGTGTAGCCAAATGCGCCGCCAACCATAATGCGAGGGCAACACCAAAGGCAATAGCAAGGGTTTTGAGTTCAGGAAGGTGAGGCATCCAGTCGATATTCATCGTCGCAGCTCCATAACGTCGTGACACAGGATTTCTATAGTGACTGAATCGTGCCGGCAGGGTTCACTGAGAGTGTCGCTATTGATAGTTCGGCAACATAACGCTGAAGCCAGGTTTTAGCTGGTAGGACATTTCGCTATTGTGTCGTTTAAATCATTGGTCAGACTGCTTGTCAGTGCGTTGTCTCTTGACGCAATATTGCCGTGCAGTAAAGTGACATCCACCGCTCCATTCATTGAGGTTTTCTCAATAGGGACTGAAGAGTAGATGCCCGAAAAAACATTTCGGGTATAAAAATAAAGGACAATATTATGCCTCTCCTGACACCGCGCGTTAGCGCCGTTTTTATTCCGTATTTTCACCGCTGTTATTGTTTCTGCTTTGCTATTGTTTTCTCCTGGTTATTTCTCGGTGTGTTATTTGAGAACAAGGTATACAGCTTTAACACCCTGGCAGTTATCGTGTCGATCCTGGGTTGGCTGGTGGCGACAGCCTATTTGTATCGCTGGATGAGCCGGCGGGAAGCGTTGTTGAATCGACGGGAAAAGCCCATTCTTGGCGTCTGCCTGTTGCTGCTGTTTGCCGGACAATTATCGCTGGGTTATTGGCTGGCCGTAGCGACGGCCTGGGATACTGAAGCGGTTTATCGCGGCGCGGTCAACCTGGCCTTGCAGGGCAACCTCGGTAACTATCGCGATTACTTTCATATTTTTCCCCACAACCTTGGTGCAACCAGTTTACTGGGGCTGTTGTTTTCTGTTGGTGCAGCGCTGGGTGTTGAAGACCTTTATTGGCTGGGCACGGTTTACAATGTTATTTCACTCACGCTGGGTAGTCTGTTGGTGTATGGCATCTGCCGTGAATTGAAAGATGTTAAACACGGTTTTCTTGCGCTCTGGTTACTCGCGACCTGCATTCCCATGCAATTTTATACACCGGTATTTTATACCGACACCCTGTCGTTACCCTTCGTTGCCGGGCTCTATTATATTTACGTGCGTTTATTAAAGCAGGACTTTTTTTACAAGCGCATATTGTTGGGAATTTTTCTGGGTCTGCTCTGCGCCATGGGCGCACTGATCAAATTTTCTGTGGCGATTGTTGCTGTGGCTATCCTGGCGGATCTGGTGATCCGCGGGCAGGTGTGGCGGCAGCGCTACAGTCTTGTAGCGGCGCTATTGATCTTTTTTACCTTGCTGAAAAGTTTTACCGCTTATCGTGACACCTATCTGCTTGATGAGCGCTATTCAGATCTAAAGCGTGTGCCTCACCTTCACTGGGTCATGATGGGGTTAAAAGGCAGCGGTGCTTACAACGGTGAAGATTACGGCTACACCCACAGTTATCCCACCTATGAACAGCGTGTTGACGCTAACCGCGCGCGTATCCAGGAGCGGTTGGCGGATTATGGTTTCTGGGGCTATCTGGAATTCCTGGGTCGTAAACAGCAATTAAATTTTGGCAGCGGTATGTATGGCGTGCATGAGATGATTGATGACAATCCCTTGCGCCGCAATGCCTTGCATGAATTTGCGCTGGAGGGCGGACGTTTCTTTGATTACTACAAGATCCTCGCGCACGGCCATCATGTCCTGGTGTTTTTATTGATTATCTGGGGGATGTGGTACGACGCGGTCACCCGACATAAACAAGCGGCAAATATCTTTGCCGCGCGCACCGCCGTGTTGGGGATCTATCTCTTTTTATTGCTGTGGGAAGCCAATTCCCGTTACATCATTAACTTTATTCCGGTCTTCGTCATTTGCGCGGTTTACAGTTTTCCCGATGCGTACCGGGTGCTCACCGCCTTGCGTCGCACGCTGCTGGATACCTTGCGCCCACACGATGAAGTGGGAGCCGCATAAAAGCCAAAAACATCTGTACAACATACCGGGCAGCGGGTTTGGTGGACGAAACAGGCACCGCTTAACGCCGGCCCGTTAATTACTGTTAAACCGCCAGATAGCGATTGCGGGTGACAGTTTGCCTCGGTTATCGTAAGCCTTCGGTCAATACAAAACTAAAAGGCTTATAACAATGAATCAACTGGCATTGGCGGCACGTCGGATTTTATCCATTGACGTGTTCCGCGGTATTACCATCTTTACTATGGTGTTCGTCAATGAGCTGGCGGGCATCTCCGATGTTCCCCAATGGATGAAACACTATCCCGCCAACGTAGACGGCATGACCTTTGTCGACCTGGTTTTCCCGGCGTTTTTATTTATTGTGGGCATGTCCATTCCCTTTGCGACCCAGGCACGTTTCAACAAAGGTGATGCGACCCAAGATGTCCTGAAACATGTGGGCCTGCGCAGCCTGGCTTTAATCATCATCGGTGTGTTTATGGTGAACGCGGAGTCCGGTTATCTGGCTGAGGCCATGGTCATCCCCATTTCGCTCTGGACTTTGTTGATGTTCGGCTGTGTGTTGCTGATCTGGTCCCACTATGCAAAATCACTCTCGCCGCTTATAGCAAATGGTGGAAAGATTCTCGGTGTGGTGGGGCTGTTGGTGTTGTGGGGTTTATATCGCGGCCCCGATGACTCCGGCATGACGCCGCAATGGTGGGGTATCCTTGGATTAATTGGCTGGGCCTACCTGATTGCGAGTGTGATTTATATTGCCAGTTGTCACTGCCCGACACCGTTGTGGCAATTAATTACCCTGATGGGTTCAGCCATATTGTTGTTGGCGATTTTTTTCATGCTGGATGCGATCAAGGGGCAACATATTCCGATACTGGAAACCCTGGCAGATAATAACGGCAACCACACTCACGCGGCTATTGTGTTGGGCGGTGTGATACTGTCGTTGTTGTTTTATCATCCGAGCCTGCAATCTTTTGGCCAGCAACATTATTTTATCTTCACCTCGGTCATGGGCTTGTTGGCATTTATCAGTTGGGAATTTTCCCCCATCTCCAAAATTTGGGCCACACCCAGTTGGGCACTGTTTAGCATATTGTTTTGCTGCATTATCTTCGGGTTGGTGTATTGGGTGGTAGATGTTTGCCAAAAGCAGGCATGGTGCAAACTGTTTGAGCCCGCGGCGGTGAATCCGTTGTTGGTTTATATCCTGCCGTATATTTTATTATCGTTGCTGGCGCTCTTTGGTATCAGCTTGCGTCCAGAATTTTTTAATGCCGGGGTGGCGGGAATCCTGTGGAGCTTCGCCTTTGCTATCGTCATTATGTTCATTGGCGCGGGATTAACGCGCCTTGGTCTTCGACTGAAGTTGTAAACGTCGGATTACGCCTTTGGCTAATCCGACCTACACAAGATCCGCACTTTCCGTAGGTCGGATTAGCGCAGCGTAGTCCGACAACATGAAGCGAGTTTGGCGTTAGGGGTTTGGTTTCGAAACCCTCAATTCATGGATGAATTGAGGGAGCTACAGGGATGATTCATTCACCACATCCCTGTGGTTCACCCTTCGGGCAGCTTCTCTGTGCAAATTGGCTGTCCTGCCAATTTGTTATGCGTTTTCGAAACCAAACCCCTAATGACAAACGGATTGCAAGGTGATTTGGAGCGATTAACCTCGTAATTAATCAACTCGTCAAAACCCACCCACCGTACTCGCTCCATTCCCCGTATTCACACTCGTATTCCCACCCGCTTCCCACACTACACCTGCCGCCGGATTATTTTCCTCTCGCTTTAAACATTTCCATTCAATGCCCGTATTCGCCGGTAATTGAATCGTGCCGGTCCAGGTAGGGTAACTGGTGGGATTAAGCTTTACCGCATTCGCCACAGACCAACTGCCGATGGCCGCATTGTTGCCTACCACGTAAACACTTTGTCCCGAATATGTTGTGCCGTTCTGACAGGTGAAATTAACCGCAACAGTACCAGCAGCGCTACTTGAACTTGAACTGCTGCTGGTTGTTGCGGGCGTTAAGCTATAAGCGAGACTCGCATCGTCTAAGGTGATGGTGTAATTGCCGGCGGAAGTGATCGCGATATCTGCCCCACTGAGATTGGCAATACCGTCGCTGTTGGTATCACCAAAATTGGTTTGCCAATCGCCGTACACGTCAAACTTGAAACGGTCACTACTGCTGCCGGCAAAGTTGGCGCTGCCGGTCCAGATACCATTGGTACAGGTCATGGCTTGCGAGCCCCAGTTGTTAAAGGTGCCGCGCAAGTTCATGGTGTTATAAACGCATTGGTTGCCGGTGATGGGGCCGACCATGGCATCTGCGTGAACGGCTGATGCGCTTTTTGCGCCGACAGAAAAACTCGCATTGCCGTTAGCTGCGACAGTGATCGTCGGACCGGTGCACGCACCGTTGGAGAAATCGCCTTTGATCACATCGCAATAGGTGCCGGCAGCCAGACCGGTTTGCAAGGTGGTATTTAACGTGCCGCCACTTTCGCCATTGATTACCACAAAACCGCGATCACCGCGTCCAAAAGCAATTTGGTTGGCCCCGTTATCCCACCAGTTTGAAACATAGAATGCACTTTGCGTAGCATTGCGGAAGCCGACCATATTGGCGATTTCGCGATTGCGATGTTCACACAACCAGCCGCCGGAACAGGTGTTGGCCGCACTGCTTGGTGGACCTTGATCGTGATCGTTCCAGTCGTAACTGGACATCACTTTCGGATAACCGTAAGGCCAGGCCAAGGCAAAAACGTGCGCGATATTATTGACATTCATGCCGTCTTTATGGGTGACGATGTTGCCAGTGTTTTGCCGTTGATTATCGTGGTTGGCCACAAAGGTAATGGCATCCACACTGTTCAACCAGCCGCTCCACACACCGATATTGCGCAGTTCGCGCAATGCACCGCGCCCTTTAAAATAATGACCCAGTGTGTTGGAAAAATTAAATTCGGTAACGTCGCCAATATAGGCGTAGTGGTTCGGTTGAATTGGCTCGCCGCCTGCGCCAATCACTTCCTGGAAAATATAAGGATCACCATTTAGCCGGCTGACGATGTTGGCGATATCACCGCTGGGGATATGCTTGGCCGCATCAATCCGAAAACCAGCCACGCCCAGACTCGTCAAGTCGTTCAGGTAATCGGCAATTTTTCCGCGTACATAATCCGCTTCGGTTTTCAAATCATTTAAACCCACTAGATCGCAGTTCTGGATGGACCAGGCATCGCCGTAATTAATATCGCTCGTGCAGGTATGGAAATCGTTGGGCCCGTAAGGCACCTCAGGAAAATTCCGGTTGCCAACGGACATGTGATTAATCACAGCATCCACATAAATATCCACACCAACTGCGTTGCAACGTGACACCATGCTGGCGAATTCCGCGCGCGTACCTGAGCGGCCTTCAATGGCATAGCTGACCGGTTGGTAGCGTGTCCACCATTGGTTACCGCTGACGGACTTTTGTGGTGGTGATACTTGCACAGCGGTATAGCCTTTAGGGCCAAGATGGTTTTCGCACTCACTGGCAATCGCATTCCACTGCCATTCAAACAAATGTACAAAAGTGGTTTGTGCGGTAGCAGAAAAAGATAATAAAAGACTCGCCGGAAATAATAATAAGGTAACGAATAGTTTTTTCATGGTTTTGGACCTGTTAGAAAATTATGGTTATTGTTTAACAGTGCGTGCATGGAGCTGTTGTAGTGCGACGCGGGAACTTGAGTGTAAATGAAATAATCAGAAACGAAAGGGATTAAAATCTTGGGTGATGGCTGGTGCTGCGCGGAGCTGATGATGATTGATATTGCGTGCTGTTATATGTATTGCCGAAATTCAGTGATGCAATCAGCACAAGTGACATACTGCATACGTATGCACTTATAAAAATACATATTACCTAGAATTATTCGCTGTTTATAAAGAATTTTATTACATAAAAACCATGACGCTTTGATGTCATTAACCATTCATTGAATACGTATTCATATTGCCTGTCGTTAATTTAATCACCTATATTGCTTAAACGCTAGATAACAATAATTTAATTTACCAGTGCCCACTGGTTAGTGTTTTCATCAAGTCATCTGCGGGTTCGTACATGCCCAAGGATATCCGGCTTTCATAATCCTAACGGCAGCTGTATTGCCCAAAGCAGTGCCTGAAACAATATCGAAGAAAATACCGCGAAGGTTTGCGGCTGCAGTTTTTTTGTCGGATGCATCTTCATAGACCATTGCACGCGCTACAAGCGCTGTGGGGCTGGCTATTGTTTGCATGTCGACAACTAGCATCTTGCGTGAATAACAATAACGATTTCCGGGTGGATAGCAGAGAGAAGTTACCGTGCTGCATGCCTGGTTCCTACTCAGGAAAAACACAGGAAAAATATATGCCCACATCACACCTGACAACCTGGTTAAGTCGATACTTTTTAATTGCTTTGTTATTTTCATCCGCTTGGGTGAGCGCGCAAACCTGGCCGGAAGCACACCTGCGCGGTACGCCGAACAACTGGACTGCCACGGCAATGACCTGGAACACCACCACCGGCCGATGGGAAGCGCAGTTAACGTTTTCGGACTCGAATCCACGTTTTAAAATCAGCCGTTACGCGGACAATTGGAATGAAGCTTACCCCGCCCAGGATTATCTGATTACGCAAGGCGATGGCGATTATCGGATTGTCTTTGATGATGCGACGAAAGCTATTAGCCTGACCAAACTTGCACACACCCTTTCATCCTCGACAATTTGTTACAACAATCCCGGCAATCATGCTAGCCCCACGATTTATTTCTGGAATCCGGTACCCTCCGGCTCTGTGAGCCCTTTGCCCGCCTGGCCAGGCAGCAGCATGACCAGGCGCGGCAATTTTTTCTGTTACGATTTCAGCGTGTTGTTGAGCAACGGTGTTATGCCAAACACCCTGGGTGTTATCTTCAGCAACAATGGTGGTGCGCAAACCAATGACCTGACGTATAACGGCGCAGGTTGTTACGAAAATGGAAATTGGAAAAGTTTGCAGCAATGTGGCTTTAATGTGAGCGGCGGTTCTTCGTCTTCATCAAGCATCACCAGTTCCTCTATACCGAGCAGTTCCTCCAGTTCATATTCGGCGAACACGCATTTTGCAACCGTGACCAATTCTTCAGGCGCAACAGAGTCGCGTCTGGCATGTTACGGCGCACAAGCCGGTGCTGCTTGCGATCTGCGAATCTATCAGGTGATGGTGGAGTCGTTTATCGACGGTGATGCAAATGCGAACTTCAATACCGGTTACGGCACCAGTCATCACAAAGGTGATCTTCAGGGCATCATCAACAGCCTGGATTATATTGCGTCGCTCGGCGTGAATGCGATTTGGCTTACACCCATATTTCACAGCGTGCCCCTTGCCGGACAGGACGATGGCGCTAACCGTCTCGATGCAACGGGATACTTCGCGAGTAATTATTTTGCTGTTGATCCTCGCTTTGGTAACGAAGCTCAGTTGCGCGAGTTGATTGAAGTCGCACACGCAAAAGGCATGTACGTTTTCCTTGACGGTGTCTTCGGCCACTTCAAAGCTAACGCCAATGATTACCCGTCACCCTCCGGTCGCCGCGTTTCTACCCATGGTGGACCGCAAGGTGGCACCGGCCGTTTGTCCGTCTACCCGAATGACCTGGAATTTTTTAAAGAAGTTGCCGCTTATTGGATTGCGAATTTTAAAATCGATGGTTGGCGGCTGGATCAGGCTTACCAAGTTCCGGCGAGTTATTGGGATGATATCCGCGCGGTAGTCGAACAAACATCTTCCACTGTGTCTTACATCAATGCGCAAGGCCAACGTGTAAACCCGCTGGGTTACATGGTGGGCGAGGTCTGGAAAGGCGAGAACGATATCGCTAACGAAGCCTACGGTTCGCCATCCGCGACCGCGTTGAAATCTGCGTTTGATTTTCCCTTGCGTTACAAGCTCGTGCAGACACTTGCTGTCGAAGAAAGTGGTTTGGGCAACAGTGCGGCCTCGAATCTGAATGTGGGTTTCGCGACGCATCAAGCCTATCCGGGCCACGCCATGCCTAACTTGATGCTGGGCAATCACGATCTGGTACGGTTTGGTGATTTATTGCAACGCGGAAATATTGCCAATCCGGCTGATGCAGGTTACTGGCAAAGGCATAAAGCGGCCTTTTCGTTTATGACCGCATTTTCCGGACCCATCACACTTTATTACGGTGATGAAATTGGTCAGGAACTGCCGAACTTTTCGGCGGCGGTCAATCCGTGCAATGGATCTTCCGGTTTGTGTGACGATCACGTCTCGCGCACATCCGGTTTTGTTGAGGGCATATCCACCACGCTGGGCTCTGGCGTTGCGACGCTCTCGCAGCAACAACGCGAGCTGAAAAATTACGTGTCCGAATTAATGAACCTGCGCGCGGCATACCCGGCGTTGTCACAAGGTAGTCGTACGCATATTTTTTCTAACAACCATGTTTATATTGATCGCAAAGATAAACATGGCAGCCGTGTGTTGTACGTGTTGAACACCAAGGGCGTTCCTGCTGTGGTCGACATCGCTGCTACGGCCATTGACGCAACTCAACCCTTGGTTGATTTGCAAAATCCTTTGCAGGGTTATGAGAATATCGCGGGCAACTATCGCCTTGAACTCGAGCCATTTGAAGCGCTGTTTTTAAGCATCAGCAATGGCAGCAGTTCCAGCCCCGCGCAAAGCTCATCGTCGTCCAGTGTGGCCAGCCACTCATCGGTACCGGCATCCTCCGTCAGCAGTGTGGCGAGCAGCTCTACGGCGACCCAGGCGACGGGGATTTATTTCCACAACAGCCGAGGTTTCACGACACCCTATATTCATTTTTTCAACCTGCTTCCCGCTGCGGAGAATTCCTCCTGGCCCGGCCTGGCCATGCAGAACCTTGGCGACGGTTGGTATCGACATGACTTGTCGGCGGCGGTGACCCAGGGTTGTGTGGTGTTCAGCAACCACGGCGCACCCCAGACCCCGAATCTGTGTTTTACCGCGCCCAATACCTGCTACCGCGATAACCAGTGGCAGACGCCGGAAGCCTGTGGCCTGCCCAGCGGCTTGACGGCCAATGCCGGTGTGGATCGCAAGGCTAATGTGGGCACGCGACAAGTGCTCTCGGCGGCGGCTTCGGTGGGCGATTATGCGACCGTCAGCTGGACGAGCCCGGCCTGGAGTGGCGCACTGACTGGTGAACAGGTGGTCACGCCGGTGCTCAACAGTATTGGTAGTTACCCCATAACCCTGACTCTCACAACGGCGGACAATCAGTCTGCCACCGACACTCTGTCCATTGAGGTAGTAGCCGCCGCACAAGGTTTACCGGAGCGTCCCCAGCTCGCCGCGCCTCTGGGTTTCCCTGTCACGGGTAGTGTGGGGGCGGGTAACTACCGTTTCGTGCAGGCCTTTCCTGCGTTGGAGGGAGCTTTCCCGTCGCCCGTGCAGATCGCCAACGACGGCATCAACGACCTGATCTACGTCGTGGACAAGCGTGGCACCCTCCATGTGTTCCCCAATCGCGATGACGTGGCAACTACCGAGGTGAGGACGCTGCTGGATATTCGGAACCAGGTACGGGATTTCCACGAAGCTGGCCTGCTCAGCGTCGCCTTCGATCCGGACTACGCCAGCACCGGCTTTTTCTACATCTACTACATCCACGGTACCAACGACAACGAGAAGAACGCTGACGGCAGCTATGGCGACAGCGTGCTGGAACGCTGGACGGTCAACGATCCGCTCCATCCCACGGGCGTCGTCGCTAACTCCAGGGCAGAACTGCTGCGCGTACCCCAGCCGGGACCTGACCACAAAGGGGGAATGATGCAGTTCCATCCCACTGAAGGTTATCTCTACCTCGGGATTGGCGACGGGGCTTACGGTCACAGCGCCATCA
>CAMPIG010000022.1 GCA_946886255.1 uncultured Cellvibrio sp.
GCACTGCGCTGCGCTGGAGTCAATTTGGCAAAACGCTTTGCGATTTGAATTGCTGTGGTACTACTCATTAAACTGTCTCCAACGAATCAATAAAGGCGCCGAGTTCCGCAAGCGTGTCAGTTGCAGGTTGCGCGCTCAGCTGTCCATCAATCATTACCGCCATACCGGCCAGCGCAGGGTTTTGAAAAACATCGCGCACGGATAACCTGACTGAAAATTCAAATTGAACTCGTGAGACTACCTGGATGATTTGTAAGGAATGGCCGCCCAGTTCAAAAAAATTATCATGCCGGCCGGGCGTGTCTATCCCCAGAACTGCTGACCAGATGTGCGCAAGACGCACTTCTGTTTCACCGACTGGTGTCTGGTGTTCATCGCTAGTCACCTGCAACTCAGGTAACGCGCGACGATCAATTTTTCCGTTTGCATTCAGTGGCAGATTATTCAGGATTACAAATTTTCCCGGCACCATGTAATCCGCCAATGATTGACGCAAACGATCGCGCAATACCATGCCATCCAGTTGCATATTTTCTTGCAACGAGAAATAAGCAACCAAAAGGTCTTTCCCTTGCAATTTTTTAATAACTACCGCCGCTTCACGCACTTCCGGCTGCGCCAGGAGTTGCGTTTCAATTTCACCTGGTTCGATACGGAAACCACGCAGCTTTATCTGGGCATCTATACGGCCTATATATTCAATTTGGCCATCGCGATTACATTTGACGAGATCGCCAGTGCGATATAAACGACCGCCTTGACCATCAAAAGGATCAGCAATAAATCGCTCTGCGCTCAACAACGGGCGGGAGACGTAACCGCGAGCAAGCACTGAAGATCCAATATAAAGTTCGCCAGGAACACCGACCGGAACTTTTTGCAAGGATGAGTCGAGAATATAAAGATGGGCTGTTGATACAGGAGTACCGATCGGAGGCAATTCAACACGCGGCATCGTGTTATTAATGGCATATTCGCTGACAACGTGGGTTTCAGTTGGGCCGTATTGATTCAGCAACTCACACTGGCTTTCCTGTTCCAGCCATTTAATCAACAAAGGTGTCAGCTTTAATTGTTCTCCGGCGGTAATCACCTGGCGTAATTGTGGCTGCCGGATACCGGAAGTTAATGCGAGATCTGCATATAGTTGTAATACAGAAAAAGGCAGGTAAATTCTTGCGACGTTGTGGTTTTTAACCAGCTCAAATAATGCAGCAAAATTATGTCGATCTTCATTGCCGGTTTGCACCAGCGTTGCACCGCATCCTAACCCCGTCATAATTTCCTGTATACCCACATCAAAACAGGGTGATGCAAATAGCAAAGTGTTGTAACGCTCAGGATAACGTTCCAGTTGCCACTCAACTAATTGTCCCAACACCCTGTGCGACATGGCAATGCCTTTGGGCTGACCGGTGGAACCGGAGGTGTAAAGGATGTAAGCCAAATTATCTACGTGTAAAGTGGCATTCGGATTTTCCGGCGTGGCGCTGGCCAAATCCAGATCATTAAAGCGCAACAACTTTAGGGGAACAGCTGGGTTTTTATACATTCTTTCTGCAAGATCGTCCTGGGTGAGCAGCAATTCAATCCCACTATTTTCCACCATGTACTGCAATCTATTGGCGGGATATTCGGGATCCAGAGGCACATAGACTCCACCGGCTTTCAATATCGCCAGCAGGCTGATTATCGTTTTTTCGCTACGCGTCAGCATGACGCCAACGCGAACCTCAGGTCCAACACCTGCATCCATCAACAAGCGGGCTAAACAATTTGCACGTGAATTGATTTCACCATAGGAGTAATGTTGTTGTGCAAATACTACTGCCGTTGCAGCGGGATTGCGCACCACCTGTACTTCAAACAAATGGTGGGCAAATGTATTGCCGCTTCCTCGCCATTCACTGGCGCTCGCCCGGGCAACGATGGCTTTTTCGTCACTCGCCATCAGGGCGATATTGCCCAATAAGGATTGCGGAGTTTCCACCAGCGAATTCAATAGATGCAGATACGTATTTGTTAATCCATTGATCCATTCCGGGCTGAATAATTCTTCTGCGTAACTAATAGCAATGCTTACACTACCATCGGGCCATTCAACGGAATCCACCATGAGTTCAAACAGGGCGGATTTTTCACTGGCGTTATAAAGCTCCATAGCCAGATTGGGCAAGTGCGCCAGCGCCTGATGACTTTTTCGCTGATGATTAAACATCACCTGGAATAACGGGCTGTGCGTAAGCGTTCGCTCGGGCTGTAGCGCTTCGACCAATTGATCAAAAGGTAAATCCTGATGATCTTGCGCTGCAGCTATTACATTTTTTACGTGCGCGAATAGCTGAGCAAGGCTCATACGGTTATCAAGCATTGCGCGCAATACCTGGGTATTTACAAAAAAACCTACAATGCCTTCCGTCTGTGGTAGATGCCGGTTAGCGATAGGAACTCCTACCCGCACATCATCAACACCCGTGTATTTATTCAGCAACGCATAAAAAGCGGCAAGTAACCACACAAATAATGTTGCGCCTTCTGTTTCACTTTGTTGGCGAATTTTTCCCACCAAAGCTTGAGGCAAT
Organism: uncultured Cellvibrio sp.; assembly: GCA_946886255.1. The sequence goes on from CAMPIG010000022.1 coordinate 2,583, forward strand.
AACAGACGCCGGCTTTTCGCCCTATAGCGTCCGTCCGCACGACGCGGATAATCCGTTGGCAATTGCAACACCGTGTGGTCATAACCCAGGTGATGTTTCCAGTAATCCAGTTGCCGGGTTTTCTCCTCTGCACTCAACCAGTCTCGTTGCCACACGGCATAATCAATATAGTGAATCGGCAATACAGGCAACCCGGCATCTTCACCGGAAATCTCTGCGCGGTACAACAATGCGAACTCATCAATTAACACTTGCATCGACCAGCCATCAGAAATGATGTGGTGCATAACAACTACCAATACATAATCGTCAGCAGCTTGCTGGATTAATCCCACCCGCAATAACGGCCCCTGTTCCAGATCGAAAGGCGTTTGTTGCAAGCGGGCTATTTCAGTTTGCGTCAGCACGTCATGCCCGTTGCGGCTGACAATAGTCATTGCATCAATATCTTCGAATGCGATATCTGCTTCATCCACAACAATCTGTTCGACCAGCCCATGAGCATCTGAACGAAATAATGTGCGCAATGACTCGTGGCGTGCTGCCAGTGCAACAAAACTGCTTTTGAGTGCAGTCACATTCAGCTGGCCTTTTAAATGCAAGGCACCGCTAATATGATAAGCCGAACTCTGCGGATCCAATTGCCACAAAAACCATTGACGGGATTGTGCATACGAAAGCGGCAAGGATTGTTTTCGTTGCGCTTCAGTCAGTACTGGAATGCTAACAACCTTATGCTCACTTTCTGGCTTCGCGATCACCTGCGCCGCGCTCATTAGCGAAGGCTGTTCAAACAATTGCTTGGGCGCAAGCTTCAAACCGCGCTTGCGTACGCGTGCAACCACTTTCAAACTCAGAATCGAATCACCACCCAATGCAAAGAAGTTGTCATGCCGACCTACCTGATCAACACCTAATACCTCACACCAGATCTCTGCGAGTATCTCTTCTGTTTCACCTTGCGGCGCGATGTAATTTTTTAGTTCCTGTTGTTCAGGGTCAGGCAACGATTTGCGATCCAGTTTGCCATTGGCAGTTAACGGCAATGATTCCAACAATTGAATCGCATCAGGCACCATGTAATCCGGCAATGTATGATGCAGTGCATCGTGCAATTGCTTTGCAGTGATTACAGCATCAGGTTGTGCTACGACATAACCATAGAGTTTTGCCTGACCATCGCTATTTTCACGCGCAATCGCTTCCGCTTGTGCAACACCGGATAGCGCTCTTAGCGCTTGCGCAATTTCACACAATTCCACTCGATAACCACGTACTTTTATTTGATCATCGACACGTCCCAGAAATTCGAGGCTGTTATCACCAAGCATCCTGACCCGATCACCCGTGCGGTACAGTCGCTCTCCATTATCGAACGGATTGGCAATAAAACGTTCTGCCGTTTGACTGGCCCGAGACTGATAACCACAGGCAAGCTGCTGGCCACCCACATACAGCTCACCGGCAACGCCCAGCGGTACCGGATTTAATTCCGCATCCAATACATACACCTGATTGTTAGCGAGAGGTTGGCCAATAGGTAAACCGCTGGCGTTGGCCTGGGCTTCATATGCTTCCTGTGTCAACACACCTACGGCGGTTTCTGTAGGACCATAGTGATTAAGTACCCGACAAGCTGGCTTCAATGCATTGATCTGTTTTAGCAACGACCAACGCGTCGTTTCACCGCCGACGATCAAACACGTCTCCGGCAACACCTGCTCGGGGTGGGCAGCATTAAGTAATGCTTGTAAATGGCTTGGGACAATTTTCAGCACATCAATTCGGTGTCGATGCATGTAGGTAGCAAAGGCATCTGGATCAAATGCACACTCGGGTGAAATTAAATGCAGGGTCCGGCCGGAACACAGGGCACCGAATAACACGGTATTGCCCAGATCAGCGGCAACCGTCGATACCATCGCCATGCTTTGCACGCTGTCGGGTAGCGAAAGGCGCGTCAGTAACGCCTGTACATAGTTCGCCAACGCGCCGTGATTCACCACGACACCTTTGGGTTTGCCAGTAGAACCGGAGGTGTAAATCACATAAGCTGCTTGCTGCGGATGAATGGCAACGTCAGGTAATTCAGACGTAGTACCGGAGAATACTTCATCATTTAACAGCAACACCGGTACATTGGGATTCCATTCCATAGATTCTGTGCTGAGCAATAACGCAGCGTTACTGTCTTCAATCTGGTATGCCAGGCGATCCGCTGGCAATGCCGGGTCCAGTGGTACATAGGTGCCCCCGGCTTTGAGCACTGCAACCACCGCAACGACAAATTCAATACGGCGTTCTGCATGAATGGCTACGCGGGTTTCGGCAACCACACCGGATTTGACTAACTGTGCTGCAAGCTGGGTTGAGTAGTTATCCAGCTCTGCGTAAGTGAGGGATTTTCTGCTATCTTGTATCGCCACTCTTGTCGCTTGTGTGAAAAAAACCTTTTTCCATGAATCAACAACAGAGTTAAATAACGCAGCAGTTTTATGCCCCACAAGGCGCGACGAGCTATTGGGAAACTCAAACAATGCCAAAGGCAAATCAGGTGTGTGAATAAATTGTCTGGCTGCTTCCTGTAGTGTGTTGGCGAAATCCGTAATAGTGTGAACAGCTAACAAATCAGCCGTATAGATAAGCACGCACTCAATGTGTTGGGTGCGATCGGTGAAATCCAGGCTCAAATCAAAATGTGCTCGTTCAGTAGCAATAAATTCGATATCAATATCAAGGCCGGCAAGGGTTCGGTGGGTTGCCAGATTATCCTGCTGAGTACATTTCACCTGGAATAATGGATGCACTCCCGCTATACGCTCAGGCTGCAATGCATCCACTACCACATCAAAAGGCAATTCCTGATGGGATTGTGCATCTATCAGGGTATCGCGCACGTGCGTTAACAATGTTGCAAACGAATCACTGGCATTAATCTGTGTCCGGAGCACCAATAGATTCAATAGATACCCTACTACACCGCGAGTCTCTTCTTGCTGGCGGTTGGCAACCGGTGCACCCACGCGAATATCGCTCTGGCCACTAAAACGATACAGCGTAAATTTCAACAAGGCTAACACAACCATATACAGCGAAACGCCTTGCGCCCTGGCAAATTCACGCAAGTCATCGCTGAGTGTTGGGGATAATGAAAAAGCATAACGCGCTTCATGTCGGTGTTGGTTAGACTCACGCGAATTCACCAGTGGCAGTGTTATGGGCTCATGTTCACCGTGCAGTGCGCGCATCCAATAATCGAGTTGACGCTGGCGCGCACTCGAATCGAACCATTCCTTTTGCCACACAACATAGTCAGAAAATTGAATCGGTAATGCCGGCAGTGAGTGTTCCTGTCTTGCATGAAAACTTTCGTATAATGCAAACAGTTCGTTAATCAGGATGGCGATCGACCAACCGTCACCGGCAATGTGATGGAGACAAAGTCCCAGACAATATTCATGTGCAGCGGTTTGAAATAAAACGGCGCGGAAGGGTATGTCGGCGTGCAAGTTAAACGGATGTTGCGCAAAATCTTTGAGGTGGTCGACAAGGGTCTGTTGTTCGGCATTATTGGCGAAATCGCGCAAATCCAGAATACGGAAGCTCAATGAACTTTCAATTCCAGCATCGGGCAACACACATTGTCGCGCCTCATCTTCTTCGTGTTCCTGAATCACTGTCCTTAAGGTTTCATGCCTCGTCACCAGTGCTCTAAGGCTGGACTCCAGCGCCGGAATATCTAACTGCCCCTTGAGATAAAGCGCGCCCGGCATATTGTAGGCAGGGCTTTCCGGGTCCAGTTTCCAGGTGAGCCAGAGGCCTCGCTGGGACGGCGACAAGGGAATATCCTGCTTCAGATGGCGACGGGGAATTGTTGTTGTCGCGGTGTGCGGCTGAGCTTTCAGTCTTGCATCAAGTTTTGCACGTTGTTCAGGGGTCAGCCTGGAACGACGCGCATCCAGATCTTTTGTATCGGACATAAATGAATTCTCACACTGTATCAGGCACTGGCTCTACTTCGCTATTTTCGATTTCTTCAATCAAACGAATTTCGATTAACTCCGACAATCGCGCAATTGTTGGTGTTTTAAAAATATCACCGGGGTGAATATCAACACCGTAAGCAGCGCGTACCTTTGCCAGTAATTGAACGGCTAACAGTGAATCGCCACCTAACTCAAACAGGTTATCCACCACACCAATCGGTGAGATGCCGAGAAAATCACTCCATAATTCCGTTAAGTGCAATTCCAACTCGTTTTCAGGTGCGACATAAAGCGTTGCTATAGCGGGTCGATTTTTCCTCGCAGATTTCATCTGCGGTTCTGTTAACAGACGATCGACCAAGGCATTTGTTTGCTGAAACTGCTGCGCCAGTTCAATGCTGGAAACCGCGAGTTGCGGTGCGTCTGCGCATGCGAGCAAATGCTCAAACAATTGCTCACCTTGCCCGGGTGAAATACCCATCGCTGCAGACAGGTTTTGTTCAGCCGCCATGCCAACACCACACCAGGTATCCCAATTGACGGAGATGACCTGCGAATGTTTATGCTCATGGGCAAGCGCATCGAGAAAACAATTCGCCGCACAGTAATCCACCTGCCCAAACGTGGGTACCAGCGCAGTGAGAGAGGAACACAGCAACAAAAAATCCGGTTGTTTATCGGCAAATGCATCAACCAGATTGCGCGCACCGCGCACTTTGGCAGCCAGAATAGAATCGGCACGCTCAGGCGTTTTATTGGCAATGACACCACCGCCCGCCATACCGGCAGCGTGAATAACGCCATTGATTGCACCGAAGTGTTGCTCTGCCTGGTCGATCGCACGCTGTAACTGCACAGGGTCAGCCACATCCGCTTGCACCATCAATAACTCACCGCCACTGGCTTCCAATTCCAGCAGACTGCTTAGCGTTGCTTTAAGGGCAGGAGTCAGCGTGTTGTTAGTGAGCCGTTGCGACCAGGTGGTGCGCGAGGGTAATTCTGTTCGACTCGCCAACACCAACCGGGCGCGCCAATGTCGGACGAGATAATTGGCAAGGGTCAGACCAATACCACCGATACCGCCAGTAATCAGATAAGTGCCCTGCTCGCGCAAACGCTGTGTTGACAGCCAATGATGGGGAAGTTGGGAATAGGTTTTTATCCAGCGATGCGAACCGCGCACAGCCACCGGCGATTCTTCTGCCGGATATTCCATTTCAGCCAACAGTTGTCGCACTAGTTGATCGCTCCGCTGTTCCATATCCCGGTCAGCGATATCAATTACCCGGCAACGCAAGTGCGGGTATTCCTGCGGAGCAACTTTGCAGGGGCCATATAGGGTCGCCTTTTCTGCACAGACCACTTCATTACCAGTGACATCTTCCAGATGATTGGTGATAACTGTTAGTGTGATTCCCTGCGGATGGTCGCTATGTCCTGTGGCATCCAACGCCTGGATTAGCGTAAGCAAGCTGTAGAAACTGCGTGTCACCATTTCCGCTGGCTGAGTCATATCGCGACCGGAACCAATACTCCAGCAATGGCAAATATGGGTCAGGCCCCCTACCGGAATAGATTTCAGCAGTTGCTCAAGATCTTCCCGCGCATCGGGGCGAACGCAATAGCGGTTTTCTGCCAGGTGTTCAAATCCCTGCCCGGATTCAATCCATACCGGCGCACAGCCTTCCGTCAATAAAAGTGAATACAACTTCGCGCTGATCTGATCCTGACTACCCAACACCAAAACCTGTTTCATCGGGAATGCTGATGTTTTGGATAAAGCAGTAATGGGTTTGGCGCGCGACCACACGGGAGCGTAAAACCAATCGGATAATTCGCCTCGGGTAGACGACACCGTATTTTCAGTAGCCGGATTTGATGACGACAGCCGAGATGTTATCGATGCAGTTACCGATGGGAGTTTTGATTGAACATTTGCTGGCTGCGCCCAATAGGATTGACGCTCGAACGGATAAGTCGGCAATGGCACACGACGACCACGCCCCAGGTTGAAAAATGCCGTGTAATCCAGCGCAACCCCGACCGTCCACAAACGGGCAACACACAGGGCAGGCTGATCCGCATTGTGTTCGTGACGATTCGGATGGCACTGTGAAGCCAGCACCAAACGATTTGCATCCAATGCCGGATGACGGCGCGCCAGAGTGCTCAGGGTTTCTCCCGGCCCCACTTCCAGAATCACCTGCCCAGCGTTAGCCAGCAAGGTGCCCAGTCCCTCATGGAAACGCACGGTCTGGCGCAGATGCTGGACCCAATACTCCACCGAGCAAGCTTGTGCTGCGGTAATCCACTGCCCGCTTACATTGGAGACAAACGGAATTTGCGGCTTATTCAGGGTGACTTTTTCCAGTATCCGCCGGAAGTCATCCAATACTGGCTCAACCAATGACGAGTGAAATGCGTGGGAGACTTGTAAACGCTGGGTAGTAATACCGCGTTGTGTTAGCGCGGCTTCAGCCTGTGCGATGGAAGAGTTGGTGCCCGACAACACACACAATTTTTCTCCATTCACTGCCGCCAGGTCGCACACATGCCTGACATCAGCTGACAATTCTGCCTCGCTGGTGTGCACGGCCAGCATGGCGGCAGCTTCGGTGGATTGCATCAACTGTGCACGGCGCGCAATCAGATGGAGAGCATCATCCAGCTGGAAAACACCGGCCACACAAGCCGCCACATATTCCCCGATGCTGTGGCCGAGCATGGCTTCCGGTTGCACACCCCAGGCCATCCACTGTTGCGCCATGGCATATTCAACCGCAAAGAGCACTGGCTGGGTCAGCGCAGTCTGGCGCAATTGGGCCGCCGCATCCGTGTGCGTGATGTCGTCCGGATAAACCAGCTCACGCAGGTCCACTCCCAACAGCGGCATTAACGTCGCGCAACAGTCATCCATGATTGTGCGAAATACCGGTGCTGCGTGATACAGCGCGCGAGTCATGTCCACATACTGGGAACCTTGGCCGGGAAAAAGAAAGGCAACACCTGGCGCTACAGCCGCAGCAGAACCTTGGGCAAACCAGGGCTCTGCTGCGGAACGTAAGGTTGAAATGGCATCTTCACGGGTACGGGCAATGGCAACTGCGCGCCGGGCAAAACGCTTGCGCCCTTGCAACAAGGTATGCCCAACATCAACCAGTGACTGATCGGGATGCCGTTCCAGGTGGTCCGCCAGCCGCTGGCAAGCCTGCTGCAATGCCGGTTCGCTACGGGCGGACAGGGGCAGGATCACCCACTGTCCATCAGCTACCTGATTCCCTGTCGGAGTCGCCGCAACAGGAGCTTCCTCTACGATGACATGCACATTGGTCCCGCCGATACCAAACGAGCTTACCCCTGCACGGCGCGGATGTTGCGACTGTGGCCACGGGCGGGTTTCGGTATTCACATGAAAAGGACTCTGGTCAAAGTCGATTTCAGGATTGGGACTCACAAAATTCAAAGTGGCAGGCAGTTGCCGGTGTTTGAGAGCCATGACTGTTTTAATCAACCCGGCGACGCCCGCTGCGGCATCGAGATGACCAACATTGCTCTTGACCGATCCCACTGCACAGAAATTACGCCGTTCGGTACGTGTGCGAAAGGCGCGGGTCAAGGCCGCGATTTCGATAGGATCACCCAGCGAAGTGCCTGTACCATGCGCCTCGATATAGCCGATAGTGTCCGGTTCTACCCCTGCCACCAGTTGTGCCGCACGGATAACTTCCACCTGCCCCTGGATACCGGGCGCGGTATAACCGATTTTGTCTGCGCCATCGTTGTTGGCAGCGCTGCCCTTAATGACTGCGTGAATGGCATCGCCATCGCGCAGCGCATCATCCAGGCGCTTCAAAACGAGAATTCCAGTACCGCTACCCAACAACGTTCCACTCGCCGCGGCATCAAAGGCACGACAATGTCCATCCGCCGAGAAGATAGCGCCTGTCTGATGGAAATAGCCCCCGTGCTGCAAGAGGTTCAGAGATACCCCCCCTGCCAGTGCTAAGTCACACTCGTAACCGAGCAACGACTGGCAGGCCATGTGCACCGCCATCAGAGAGGTTGAGCATGCCGTCTGGATGGTGACGGCCGGTCCGCGCAGGTTTAATTTGTAGGCGATACGAGTGCAAAGGGAATCCGGAGAATTACCGGCCATAAGCCCCAACAAGTCTGCAACGCGCCCGCCATTTTCCAGGGAATAAAACGGCAACAATTGCTTGATCCAGTAAAGTGCGGCACCGCTTCCCCCATAGACACCAATGCTGCCTCGATAACGGGAAGGGTCGTAACCGGCGTGTTCAAGTGCCTCCCATGCGCATTCCAGAAACAAGCGTTGCTGGGGATCGAGATGCTCCGCATCCCGGGGGGTATAGCCAAAAAAAGCCGCATCAAACTGATCCATCCCTTCCAGTTCTATGCCCGCTTTCACATACGAAGGATCAGCCAGCACTTCTTCGGACACACCACGCTCACGCAATTGCGCATCGGTATAACGGATCACCGACTCCACACCGCGACGGATGTTTTCCCAAAACGCATCGACACTGTCTGCACCAGGGAAACGCCCTGACATCCCCACAATGGCAATATCCATATCGGTGGTTTCAAAATCGCCTGCTTGCAGTTCCATCACTCAATCCTCTCTACCAGACGGCGACGATCAGCCAGGGCTGCGCGTCGACGCGTGGCTCGCTCACTTTGTTCAAATGAATCCCCAAGCACAGGGCGATTGTTCTCAATACGGAGGCTGAGTGAATGGATAGTGGGATGCTGGAAGAGATCAACCATTGCAAGTCCCGAGTGCAAACGCTGCTCCAGCAAACGGTGTACGCGGGTTAACAACAGGGAGTGGCCGCCCAGGTCAAAAAAATTATCGTGAATACCGATATGGTGATTGCCCAGCACTTCCGACCAAATAGCGGCAATGGCTTCAGCAACCTCGCCTTGCGGCACCTCGTATACCGGTTTGACAGTGGGAGTTGGCGCCGGCAGGGCTTTGCGATCTACCTTGCCATTAACATTCAACGGCAAGTGATCCATGACCAGAATTGCAGCCGGCACCATATAATCCGGCAAAGCCTCACCCAGGCCTTCACGCAGTTGGGCCACCTCCATAGCATGACCCGCATGCAAGGAAACATAAGCCGCCAGTTGAGTACCCATTGAACCTTCGTGGGCAACAACAACGGCTTCCCTGACTTCCGGCCGGGCAAGCAATTGCGCTTCTATCTCGCCCAATTCAATCCTGAATCCGCGAATCTTGACCTGATGATCGATACGTCCCAGATATTCCAGTTTGCCTGTGATACTCCAGCGCACCAGATCACCGGTGCGATACATACGCTCGCCCCGGTTGCTATGAGGGTCAGCGACAAAGCGCTCCACTGTCAGGTCGGGGCGCTGTGAATAGCCACGTGCCAAGCCAATACCGCCCAGATAAAGTTCACCGGCGACACCGGCAGGCACAGGGTTAAGGGAGGTATCCAGCACTCGCACCTGTGTTGCGGCAATCGCGCGACCAAGATGGATATCACCCGCTACCGGAGAGCAGGTGGACCAAATAGTTGTCTCCGTCGGGCCATACATATTCCATAACTCAATGCCCATCTCCAGCAAATCCGTGGCCAGATCGGATTGCAAGGCTTCACCACCGCACAGCCCTTTCAGCCGTCGATTCCCACCACCTTTTTGTACCGGTGCCCATCCCGATTCACGCAGCAGGCGCCAGCCCGCCGGCGTGGATTGGAATACCGTAGCCCGATGCTGCTCGATTAACTGTGCCAGTGCATCGCCGTCGCGCACCTTATCCCCTGTAGCAATCACCACCCGCGCGCCAATCACCAGCGGCAGGTATATTTCCAGCGCGGCAATATCAAATGACAGGGAAGTTACAGCGACAAGCACATCCTGCTCCGTCATGCCCGGCTGTACTTGCATGCTCTGGAGGAAATGGCCAAGCGCTCGGTGACGAACCATCACTCCTTTTGGCTTACCGGTCGAACCCGAGGTGTAAATCACATATGCCAGTTGCTCTCCATGCCCGGGACGTTGCAGGTTGCCATCTGGCTCGTGTCCGAGATCAATAACATCCAGTTCGATGGGGGTAACTGCTGCGTTGAAAGACAAAGCCGTCCACAGATGAGAGTGAGTCAACAACAATTGGATACCGCTGTCCTCAATCATGTGGACCAGGCGATCCTGCGGGTATTCCGGGTCTAACGGCACATAGGCAGCCCCCGCCTTTAAAATGCCCAGGAGCCCGACAACCATATCAACAGATCGCTCTAGTGCAATGCCTATCCGGGTTTCCGGTACTACGCCTTGCCGAACCAGATAATGCGCCAGCTGGTTTGCCTTGCGATTAAGCCCGGCATAGGTGAGTTGTTGTTCATTGCACATCAGTGCAATGGCATCGGGGCGCTCTAACACCTGATGTTCGAACATTTCGTGCACCAGTTCCTGGCGCTCGTAATGCTGATTATTCGCACCCCATTGATCCAACCGTTGCTGTTCAATTCCGCTCAATAATTGGATATTTTCAACAGCACACTGCGGCTGATCGACAAGCGCGTTTAACACCGCTAAATAATGACCCGCCATCCGTTCAATCGTGTCCCGCTCGAACAACTCCTGCGCATATACGAAGCTGCAACGCACCTGCCCTTGTGAATCCATACGGCTTTCCAAGGCCAGCTCAAATTGCGCGGCGGCGGACCGGAAGGGCTCAATAGTTACAGTCAGGTGCGCTAGCCCCTGCAGGATTCGATAATCTTCCTGCAAGTGATTAAACATCACTTGAAACAGCGGGTTGTGGCTCAGACTGCGCTCAGGCTGCAAGGCTTCCACCAACTGCTCAAACGGCAGATCCTGATTGGCCTGCGCCTCCAAGCTTGCCTCCTTTACGTGCGCCAACACATTTGCAAGTGAATCGCGGCCATCAATATGGCTCCTCATCACCAGGGTATTGACGAACAGACCAACAACGCCTTGCGTTGATGGTCGCTGGCGGTTGGCAACGGGGGAACCAACGCAGATATCCGGCTGCCCGGTGTAGCGATAAAGTAAAACCTGCAAACCGGCCAGTAATTCCATGAACAGGGTTGTGCCTGTACTTTCCATCTGCTGGTGCAGCGATGCGACCAGTTGTTGCGGCAACCTAAACTCATGATGGGCAGCGGTATAACGGGCAATTGCCCGACGCGGGTGATCAACCGGCAAGGCCAGGACCGCAGGGATTTGCCCCAATTGCTCACACCAATAGGCGAGCTGTCGCTCCCCCTCCCCCTCGGCCAGCCACTGCTGATGCCATTGCGCGTAATCGACATATTGAATTGGCAAATCCGGTAATGAGACTGCATCGTTGCCCAATGCCGCTTCATAGCCTGCAGTCAACTCATCCATCAAAATTCCCATGGATATACCGTCGGAGATGATGTGATGCATTACGGCAGCCAGGATATGCGACTGATTCGCCAGGCGAATCAATGCAAAACGCACCAAAGGCCCACGGGTTAAATCAAACGGTGTAGCGTCGAGCTGGCGCAGTGCATTAACTGCTTGTACCTCACACTCCTGCGCATCTGCCAAATCAATGATTTGCAGTGGTGACTGCCCATGTGGCTGGATAACTTGTACAGCCTCACCATCGCTACCGGACCGGAATACAGTGCGCAGGGATTCATGACGCTGAATCAAATTATCAATGGAACTCTCCAGCGCAGCTTGATCACACACATCTGCCAAACGTAAAGCACCTTGGATATGGTAAGCCGTGCCTGCCGGATCAAATTGCCATAAAAACCACTGACGTTGCTGCGCATAAGACAGCGGAAAAAATGAATGGGATCGCGGTACTGCCCGCAATGTCGGAGCGTTAGATTTTAAGACGCCACTATCAATCCGATGCTTGAGTTCTGCTGCACAACTCGACAGCAAGGGATACTCAAACAATGTGCGAACCGAAAATTCAATACCCCAGCGAGCCTCCACCATGGCCGCAGCTTGGGTAGCGGTTAGTGAATTACCACCGATTGTAAAAAAATGGGTATCGCGCTGGAGCGATTCGACAGAATTGAGCCTGAGCACATCCATCCAGATTGCTGCCAGGGCATATTCGATATCAGAGAACTCTGCCCCCCGAATTTCGCTTTTTGCCGAACCGCCTTTTGAGTAGTGACCGAACGCATAAATCGCATAGGCATCCAGCGAACCATCCTGCCAACCCTGCCGGCATGCCTGACGCTGGAGCTTGCCACTGGAGGTTTTGGGCAAGGCTCCAGGGTGAAGCAACACCACCACCTGCAGCGACTCGCCACAACTATCACTGACCGCAATACTGAGCGCTTCTACCAGATTCCCAACGGGTATCAATTTTTGCAGGCTGCGCGATATTTCTACTGCTATCCCGATACCCTCACCGCCCACCCCTTCTACCGCAAACGCGGCAACGCGGCCTTTGCGTACGGCCTCTACCTCATTCTCAATAATTTGTTCAATATCTTGCGGATAAAGATTATGGCCACGTACGATGATCAGATCCTTGATTCGCCCTGCGACATATAGTTGACCCTGACAGAGAAAGCCTAAATCCCCCGTGCGCAACCAAACACACCCGTCCAGTTCGACAAAGGTTTTCGCAGTAGCCTCCAGCTTGTTCCAGTAGCCTTTCGCGATACTGGGACCATTGACCCAAATCTCACCGGTTTCGCCATCCTTACATGCAAGGCCGCTGTTTACGTTACGGATACTGACCTGATGCCCTGCTACCACATCGCCGTTAGATACCAACATACTCCCTTCCAGCGGCGACACGGTCTGTCTTTGAACGAGCGGCACCGCTTGCCCTTGCTTCAATACATTGGCATCAAATAACGTAGCGATGCATTCCACACCAGAACGATTGGTAGAAACCATCAAGGTTGCTTCTGCCAAACCATAGCAGGGACATACAGAATCCTGCGCAAAACCCGCTCGCGCAAAACGTTCGGTAAAGGTAGCCAGAGTTTCATAACGCACCGGTTCAGCGCCCGAAAATGCTACACGCCAACGGGATAAATCCAGATTAGCGAGTTGCGCATCCTTGATACGCTCAAGGCAAAGTCGATAGGCGAAATCAGGTCCACCACTGACCGTGCCACCGTGGCGTGCGATAGCCTGCAACCAGCGGACAGGACGTTCGAGAAAATACCGGGGCGTCATTAAAACCAGTTTGATGCCTTGATAAAAAGGTTGCAGCAAACCGCCAATCAGTCCCATGTCATGGAATAACGGTAACCAGGAAACAATAATGTCCTTTGGACCAATCGCGAGCGCCTGCCCTATCGCCCGTTCATTGGCAAACAAATTACCGTGCGAAACCATGACCCCCTTGGGAGCGGATGTAGAACCAGAGGTGTACTGCAGAAAAGCAATATCGTCATCCAGCGGCGTGTGCGGAATCCAATCATCGGCACCATCCCCCCCAATAGCATCAATGGCAATGGCCGGGACTCCCGAATCGCGAACGGAAGCGACCACTAAATCCAGCATTTTATTAACCGTTAGCACACAGCACGCCTGCGCATCCAACGTGATTCCTGTTAAACGAGCCAGGTGCTGGTGACGCGCTGATTCAGGAGGGAAAGCAGGAACCGCTATCAAACCGGCATAGAGGCACGCGAAGAAAGCGACGGCGTAATAGTCATCGTTATCCAGCATCAACAGCACACGATTACCTTTATCAAATCGTTGCTGTAATTGCGCGGCCAATGCGCGAACACGCCTATCCAATTCCGCGTAGCTAAACGGTGTATCCACCGCTTTACCATCGTATTCATTAACAACAATCAGCGCTGTATCCACAGGTCGTGTTTGTGCCAATTCACGCAAAATACTGACAAAGTCAGAAGGCTGAATTCGCTCGGACACACGCACATTCATAGTGCTACCTCACACGGAAATTCACCGACATTGCCATGAGGCTCCGCCATAGCAACTACAACTTTGCGTGAACCTTTATAAGGAGTTCGCGCATGGGCAGTCAGCATATTATCCAGCATCAGTACATCCCCGGCCTGCCAGGGAAATATCACCGTCTGCTGCGCCAACACACTGCGGATCTCATCAAAAACACTATCCTCAATTCCACTGCCATCAGCGTAATAAACATTGCGTGGAACATTTTCTACGCCGAGCATTTCCTCCAACGTCTCGCGCACCTCTGCAGGCTGACTTGAAATATGAAAAAGATGCGCCTGATTAAACCAGACGATTTCACCACTGCGCGGATGACGGGCTATGCCCTGACAAAGTTGCTGAGTGCGCAATTCCCCGTCGTTTTTCCACTCATACCGAATACCATTGCGACGGCAAAATACTTCTACATCTGAACGATTTTCCGTGTTAAACACCGATTGCCAGGGAACATCAAACTCGCCGTAATTGCGCACATACAAAATACCCTGTGCGAAACGCTCGCGAATTGATGCAGGCATATGGCGATAAATAGCCCTGCTATCTGCAATAGGCGTTTCCCCACCGATTTCAGACGGCAAGACGCAATGAAACCAGATTTTCATAGCCCATTCACGGGTATAAGACTGTTCGTTATGCAACGGGATATGTTGGTGAGCAGGATATTCAGTAGATGTATAAACACCACCACCTACTGCCGTTCGGGGCGTTGAGCCAAATTCATATTTAAGTAATGGATGGCCAAATGCCATGGCAAAATGTTGAAATGCCTCCAGAGAAGGCACATGAAAACCTCGCAACAACACACCACCTACGCGAGTAACAGCGCCCTCTATTCGATCACGGAAATACTCAAATGCGTGAAGCAACGACTCACCTGTCGTAGACGATTTGATTATCATTGGCAACTCAGACCCCGGAGGTGCCACATTTCTGAAATCATTAATCGATAACAGCGGGTTTTTCGCAGAAATTGTTGAATTATGGAAGGTTCTCATCGCATTCTCCCTTTGGCGCTGTGATAGCACTGAACTATTGCTGGAATCGAAGTTAATCAAGTCTCGCCGTAACGATTGGCCAAATAGGAAATAGCACTCTTGCGACGTTCATTCTCAAGTTGGTAATGCAGGCTGCGCTCAATGGCTTTTAGCACCTTTACTTCCTGTTCACGAAAAAAGAAATGACCACCATCAAACCAATCGAGCGCAAAGTGTTGGTTAGTTTCCTCTCGCCAAGCCTCTATTTTGTCCCGTGCAATATTGTCCTGCCGCCCTGCTAATACTTGTATCGGTACGTCGAGTTTTTTATTGGAATAGTAAGTAAAACTTTTACAAACTCTGTAATCAGCCCTCAATGTACCCAGGATCAAGCTTAGTAATTCCGGGTTGTCAAAAACCTCCTGGGGTGTACCGCCCTGCTGGCGTAAGTCAGCAATTAATGCAGCGTCATTGTTCGTATCAGGAAAACGATCAGGATCTCGACGGGAAGGAGCAGGACTACCAGAAGCAAATAGGATTGCTGGCGATGGGCTCTGTCCTGTTTGTAAAAATGCAACCACACCAAAGGCGAGCAATGCTCCCATACTGTGTCCGAACAAAGCCCAGCGACCATTTATTCGACAAGAAATCTCATCAGAAAGCTGGCTTACCATCGCCTGAAAATCTTCTACAAACAGCTCGCCAAGTCGACCGCCCCGGCCGGGCAATTCTACGGGTAACACCCGAATCCAAGAGGGCAATGCGCGCCGCCAACGTAAATACATTGTGGCACTGGCACCAGCACAAGGGAGACAAAAGAGATCCAGCGTTGGTGGAGAAAAATTCACTGAGCAACTCCGCTGGAAATCTCTGCTTTTTTCGCAGAAGAGTCTTTGGTTGCCTGTTCATCCATCCATTTTTGCAGCGATAGTGGCCGCATATCGGTCCATGTCTTTTCAACATAGTCCAGAACGGTTTTCTTATTTCCCTTTACATTTTCAACGACAGACCACCCCCCCGGAACAGGTTTCCAGTGGGGCCATATGGAATACTGCTTTTCATGATTAACCAGAACAATAAAAATCTCATCTTCACGATCAAAACAACTGGTTGTCATAGATGCACCTAACTTAATCAGATAAACGATAAAAGTCCCTGCAAAGGGATTCACATCTACATGACGAGTAAGGCTGAAAAGAATTTAGAGGTAATGACTAAAAATTTGCGAGATAAAAAGTGCGGGGTTATAAAGGGCGATTTTCGCGCCTTATTTGAATTATAAATGATGCTCAGTTGTCAATTTTCTGTGACCAATAAAAAATATCGCCTACAGCCAAGCAAGCTCAGTTGCCTCACAAGCGAACATCCTATTCATCATCAGCTGGAATCAAACCCATTATCATCCATAGCGTCCTGGCCTCTTGGTAGGCTTTCTGGTTCGCCACACTATCTGCCAACCATTGATGCAACATTGCGCGCGTCATATCATCAAAGGATGATTCGTGCTCACGAATGATCCAATTTAACGCCTGCCTCCAAGTTGCATCACTATAACCATTAGTATCTGCCATTCCACGCCCACCATCTTACCAATCAGGCTATATAATTAGACGATCCACAAATGCCCTTGTTAAGGACAATCTGCATCTCAGAAAAAGGCATTATAACGATAATTGTATAAATAAGCAGACTGGGGGATTTTTGAGTATTAAGAGGCAGGCCCTAATGCTTTACGACAATGCTCCAGCGCATCCCGAATCATAAAGTTTATAAGTGTTGGGGAGACATCTAGCATTTTTGCGATTTCTCGCTGAGTGTGCTCACCCATCCGGTACAATTCGAACACCTTTCTGGTTCGCTTCGGTAATTCATCAAGTGCACAAGCAACCAAATTCAATTGTTGACGATTGATAAAAATTGTTTCAGGTAATTCAGATGGCGAAGGTACATTATGTCCTTCTTCCTCCAAGGCAAACAAACCTGATTCCAAAATGTTGCGCCGATAGCGATCTATCGCCAGGTTGCGCACCACCCTAAATACATAGGCCACAGGTTGCTTTATAACAAATACCGCATTGGCCTCTACAATTTTCAGATATGCATCCTGCACCACATCTTCAGCCTTATCGGGACTGCCTAGTATCTTGATGGCCGTTTGACATAGCTGACTCCGATGGGCAACAAAGATACTCACGAGATCCAAAACTTGCTCGTCTTTGCGCACCGTTAGGTCCTCCAGCCTTATGCGTATTTCGCAAAAGGGCGCCGATATTAATGATAATCATTTTCAACATCATAGACCGTCCCTCTATAAGGATCAACAATTTATATGATCAATAATCGAAAGACAGGAGACTTACTGGTTTTATGAGAATGGAGTCACACAATGGTTTGTTTTGAAATTCTTCGTTAGATTCTAAGTCTTGATTACCTGAACAAAGCACCTCACTCCACGTTTACCTGAACGAATGAGGAAGTACTTTTTCCAAACCAAACATTAAAAATTAATTTAAGATCGACAGAAGATAATTACTGACTAAGCACCAATAACCAAGGCGTAATTTGTTTTGCCGTGGCATCATGAGCCAACGCCATCTCGGTTAAAGTAGATACTGGATTATTGAGCCTATATAAACCAGTTACTCGCTGACTAGCAAAGGGTTCGGTTACCAAGATCGTACCGCCGTAATAATCTCGAAATGTTTTCACAACCTCTCTAACAGGTAAGTCACGAACAACCAATTCCCCCTTTCGCCAACGAGCCACATCCTCCGGCATCATTCTGGAAAGACTTGCACCAAGTACTCCGGTCATTAGAAGTCGATCCCCTGCCGTAAGGTTTCTTACCATCATGGGTGAAATATTGCCATCTTCCACTCGCACTTGGCCGTGTGCGACACTGACAATGACACCACTTTCAGACCTGGTTACATCAAAGGAAGTCCCCAATACTGTCGTTCTCGTACCGCCAGCATCCACGTGAAAAGGCCTGTCAGTATCAGCTCGCACCTCAAAAAAAGCTGATCCTTCTATCAAGCGCACCAATCTCTTACTTTCAGTATAAGCAACATCCACCGCACTTTTAGGCGCAAGATAAAGTTTACTACCGTCCTCCAGAACGTAGTTTTTTTGCTCACCAGTACCCGTCAGATAATCGGCTGAAAAGGTAAGGGTCAAGCGAGGAATCAATATCAACAAAAAACTTGCCGCTATTACCAATCCCGCAACCGACCTTTTCCAATGGGGGAGTAGGCACACAGGTTTAGCCTGTTTGCGCCCTAACACTTTACTCAACGAGTTTCCATGCCTTTGCAATGTTCGTTTTGGTAGATTTTTTACTAGCCAAGCAGAGCGCTCATCAGGCCACTGCTTTTGAACACTTGGTGGCAACTTACCCAGTCCTTCATAAACATGAAGGGTGCGAGCCCATATTTCCACGTGGAGAGGATCAGCATGGAGCCATGCATGGAAACGTTTTTGCTGATTGATATCATCAGGATCATCAGCCAACAAAATAGCCCATTCGATAGCTTTATCTTCAGCTTGGGACAACTCAGAGTTATTAGTCATAGATCTTTACACATTACTGTTCATTTACCGCTGAATATACATTCACCTTCTGCAGCATAGACCGCGCTCGGCAAGCACGATGTATGATTATGAACATTTTATTAAATAACGTATATGTGACGATTTTTCCCAATAGAGATGCCGAAACTACATGGAAAATGACGGCAAAACCAAGGATATAATCAAAGAGAGGAAGAACGAGATAGGCGATACTGGCAATGTTTGATACCTTCCTTCACCAAATATTGTGCCATGGAAGGGGAAACCTTTAGATGTTCGGCGATTTCGCGAAGCTTATACCCACCCAATCGATGCATCTCTAGTGCCAACCGGGTACGCTCCGGAAGCTCGTCTAGCGCTGCCGTCAACTGTTCCAGCTCATTACATGCGATTGCCTCCTGCTCCGGCACCGCCTGTTCCGCAGGAATAGTTTCGGCGATATCGTCAATAGTGTGCGAAAAGAGCACTCTTTCAAATTGGGCACGACGGCAATAATCTAGCGCCAGATTTCTCACTATCCTATATAAATAGCCAACCGGATTATCCCGCCACTCATCTGACATAGCCGAATTAAACCGCAAATAGGCATCTTGGGTGATATCTTCCGCCCGTCCACAATCTCCTACAATACTGTTGGCGTAATTGATCAACTCTCTCTGGTGAGCAGTATATAGGCTGAGTATTTGAGCATCTGACATGATGATTCACTACAAAATTTACAAGGTAACCAATGTACGCATGAAAATGATAATTGTTTTCATTTTAACCATACATATACCATCAATGCAACACTGCCGCCAGACTTAACGCTAGGCTCGACCAGAGCTCAATATTCTGAAGCTGAATTGCCGAGGAAACTCTCTGAACCTATTTAGGTTTGAGCAATATTCCCTGTCAGTTCATAAAACTATTGGTATTTTTCCGCTTTCATTCGTTAATTCGGCAAAGAAAATATACTCGCCCTCCGCCAAACTGCTTCTGAATGCGAACATCAATTAATGGGATTGACCAAAAGACAACTACTATCGCTAACGATGCCAGCATTGGTTGGAGGCTATTATTTCGCTACTGCATTCGGCATCTTTTTAGGTGGCGTATTACCAATACCTCGAGGTGAAGCAGTCTTAATTGGCAACCTGGTCAGCTTTATCGTTTATATCGGAGCCATTATTTGGGTATTCGGACTTCGTAACCCAAAGCGAGCTTGGTTAATCCTATTACTATCCGCTACGGCATTAGCTTCCGTTGGGTTATACGCAGGCAGAACACTGTGAGGAAGCAACCAGGTTGATAAAGAAAATCACTCATGGAATACCTAAGGGCAATTTCCGTCAATCAATGGCTTGGCTGCATACCTGGGCAGGCTTGGTTTTGGGATGGGTCCTATTCTTTATATTTCTCACGGGCACTGCGGGATATTTCGACACCGAGATTGACCGCTGGATGCATCCAGAGTTACCTCGTGACCAAACCTATTTACCTACCGGCAAAACTGCTGCCATTCTTTTATCTCGACTGGAAAAAGAAGCACCGGAAGCAAAGCGCTGGTTTATCAGTCTTCCTGTCAATCGCAATACTCCTTATCCAAGCATTTTCTGGCAAGGAGCTTCGACAACCTCGGGAGCAAGTGCCGTCAACGGCAGTATGCAAGTCGATGGTGAAACTGGCAAGTCATTTCATACCCGTGATTCCGGTGGTGGACAACTCCTATACCAAATGCATTGGCGCTTACACTATTTCTCACGTATTCAAGCAGATGTCATTGTTGGTTTCGCCGCGCTATTTATGCTTGTAGCATTGATCACGGGAATAATTGTCCATAAAAAAATCTTCAAAGATTTTTTCACCTTTCGACCCGGCAAGGGACAGCGCACTTGGTTAGATGCTCACAACGTGTTAGGAGTGATTGCCCTTCCTTTTCATCTGATGATCACCTATTCAGGATTGGTTTTTATGGGGTTTTCCTATATGCCTTTGATCGTCGCCGCTCATTACGGCACCAATGCTGGCCAGCAACAATTTAATAGGGAGATGTTTAATCCACCCGGCTTAATCGACCCAGCTCACACATCAGCACCGTTAGCAAACTTGAACGCAATGATCACTTTTGCAGAAACCCGCTGGAGTAGTGGTCAAGTTCATAGCGTCGATATTCGTCATCCTGGCGACCAAAACGCTCGCATCATTATCCAAGGTAGCATTGATGGCACCATCACAAGTAGCAGCGAACGCCTTCTTTTCGACGGTGTCAGCGGAGAATTGCTGCATGATTTACCTGCAACGACATCTACCGCCCAAGGTACCCGCGATATGCTTATCGGACTACATGAGGGGCTTTTTGCACCGTGGATATTACGCTGGTTATATTTCCTTTCAGGATTGCTTGGTACAGCTATGATAGCTACCGGACTTATTTTATGGACAGCCAAACGTCGCCAGCAAGCAAGCCATAAATTTGTGTCAGCATCTCACAATGCTCTAGCGTTGGTAGAAAAATTAAACCTAGGAACAGTTATAGGGCTCCCCATTGGTATCGCTGCCTATTTCTGGGCCAATCGCCTACTACCCCTGAATATTACCGACCGGTCAGAGTGGGAAGCTCATACAATATTTCTGGTATGGCTAGCTATGTTAATCCATGCTGTCTGGCGACCAATTTTTTATGCATGGATAGAACAACTTGTTATTGCAGCAGCGTTGTTTGGTCTGCTGCCTATACTTAATTTTTTAACCACTGATCGTCATTTGGGCCAAAGCCTGGCAGTCGGAGATTGGGTTTTTGCAGGTTTTGACCTAGTGGTTCTGACCATTGGCTTAATGTTCATCTACGCAGCCTGGCAAACCAATTGCACCAAGCGGACACGACAATCGAGTATTAGTTGGACCACTAAAAAAGCAGGCAGTGAGGCATGATTTCGTGGCTACAATTCCTCTGCCTATTTAGCCTGGGAATTTGTGCCATGGGGTGCCTGTGTTTGACTACAAAAAGACACTCCCGTCACCTCACTGTTTATTTTTCAATGCTTCCTTGGCGTAAACAGTTACGCGCAGGGGGCTGGCTGCTGCTACTTCTGATGTTATTGATCGCTATTACCATTTTTGGTTGGGGAATTGGGCTAGTAACTTTAATTGGTTTACTAAGCCTCATTGCACTACTCGCTATATGGTTAATCACCTATCAACCCCGATGGGCCATATACAGCATTATAGTGGGAGGGGCTGTTGGAGCGATCAGCTTAGCCTTTATTGAACTGCCTTTATGGCCACTTCGGTGATTTTATTGAAAGCATAAAAAAACCCGCACTTTTGAGGCTGTGTCAAAACCCTAGAGTCCAGGATTCTGATTTGAGAAAATGCTCGCATCGTTTGATGCGAGCATTTTTTATGCATTAC